>DATLBM010000609.1:0-15387 GCA_035526885.1 Thermoanaerobaculia bacterium
ACCGGCGACACGGTCCTCGGCACCGGCACGACCGCCATCTTTCCGCCGGACGGGCACATGGGCGACTACCTCCGCTCGCTGCATACGCTGCGCGCGCGCAATCCGAAACGCATCTATCCCGCACACGGCCCCGTGCGCGACGACGCGGTCGCGCTCATCGACGAATACATCGCCCACCGCCTCGAGCGCGAACAGCAGGTGCTGGACGCCATCGCCGCCGGCGCTCGAACGCGCGCGGAGATGCGCGCGCGCATCTATCCCGATCTCGACGAGCGCCTGCACGGCGCGGCGGAGATCCAGATCGAGGCGCATCTCATCAAGCTGCGCGAGGAACGCAAACTGTCATCCTGAGCGAAGCGCAGCGAAGTCGAAGGACCTTCCAGCGTGCCACGCAGTGGGAAGGTCCTTCGACCGTCCTCCGCTTCGCTGCGGCGGCTCAGGATGACACCCGTGTCGAGCGTGGGACGGTCAGTGCCGTCCTGAGCGAAGCGCAGCGCCAAAGTGTCATCCTGAGCGAAGCGCAGCGAAGTCGAAGGACCTTCCACGCTGCGAAGGGCGGCGACCGTCTTCGCGGCTCGGAATGACACCTTCACCGGCGCGCATAGAATGCTCCCCGCATGAAACACAAAGACTTCATCGAGGTAACCGACTGGACCGCGGACGAGGTGCTGGGCATCTTCCGTCTGGCCGCGGACATGAAGAAGGACAAATCGAAATTCGTCCGCGCGCTGGAAGGGCAGACGCTGGCGATGATCTTCGAGAAATCGTCGACACGCACGCGTGTCTCCTTCGAAGTGGGGATGTTCCAGCTGGGCGGTCACGCTCTGTTTCTGTCCGCGCGCGACATCCAGCTCGGCCGCGGCGAGCCGATCACCGACACCGCGAAAGTGCTCTCGCGCTACGTCGACGGCATCATGGCGCGCACGTTCGCGCACAAGACCATCACCGATCTGGCCGAGCACGCCACCGTGCCGGTGATCAACGGCCTCTCGGATCTCTCGCACCCGTGCCAGTCGATGACCGACTACTTCACCGCGTACGAGAAATTCGGCGGCCAGTTGAAGGGCCGCAAGATGGCGTACGTCGGCGACGGCAACAACATGGCGCACTCGCTGCTCGTGGCCGCGCCGAAGGTGGGCATGGACGTCGCCGTGGCCACGCCCGCGGAGTACGCGCCGCTGCCCGAAGTCGTTGCGCAGGCGGAAGCCGCCGCGCGCGATGCGGGAACGAAAGTGGTCATCACCACGAACATGGATGAAGCGATTCGCGACGCGGACATCGTCGAGACCGACGTGTGGGCGTCGATGGGACAGGAGGCGGAAGCGGAGAAGCGCAACCGCGACTTCGCCGGATGGATGGTCGACGCGCGACACATGTCCTCCGCGAAGAAGGACGCCATCTTCATGCACTGCCTGCCGGCGCACCGCGGCGAGGAAGTGGCGGCGGCGGTCATCGACAGTCCGCAGTCCGTCATCTACGACGAGGCCGAGAATCGCCTGCACGTGCAGAAGGCCATCCTGTACACGCTCATGAAGCGATGACCGACGCACGCACACGCCATGGCCGCGGCCTCCTGGTCGTCATCGTCCTGGCCGTTCTCTTTTTCGTCCTGCTGGGTCTCGTGATCCTGAAGTCGGGCGGAAAAGACGACGAGCCGAAGACGGCCGTCGAGACGCTGACGGTGCTCTCCGCGCGGATCCGCATTCGCACGGAGCCGCACGCGCGCGCGCCGGTCGTGGCCACGGCGTCGAGCGGCGATCGCGTCACGCTGCTCGAGGATCGCGGCGCGTGGGTGCGCGTGCAGACCGCGGATGGTCTGGCGGGATGGGCTGAGCGTTCGGCGCTGGAGAAGACCGCGGAGCTGCAGCGCCGCATGGCGCGCTACAAGGCGATCCGCGGACTGCCGCCGCTGCAGGGCGTGGCTACGGATCGCGTGCAGCTTTACTCCGGGCCGGGCATCTTCTATCCGCTGATGGGCGAGCTGGCCGAGGGGACGCAGGTCGTGGTGTACACGCGCGATCACGATTTCTATGCCGTCGAGCACGGGAAGGCGATTGCGTACGCGAGCGTCGACGCGGTCGACGTCAGCTCTTCGGGCACTCGCCAGCTCGACGTGCAGACGGCGAGCGCCGAGCCCACCGAAACGGCTTCATCGACAACGACCGGGATGCCGCCGATCGCAGACACCGCGGTCACCGAACCGCCGCCGGTCACGGAACCCATTCCGGAGCCCGAGCCCGCGGAGCGCTCGACCGGCGTGTATAGCGCCGTGCCTCCCGGCGGAACGCAGCCGGAGGAGCTCAATCGCGTGATGCCGCGCTATCCGGCCATCGCGCGGCGCCGCAACATCGGCGGCGCGGTGGTCGTGCGCGGCATCGTCCGCGGCGACGGCACCATCGACAACGTCGAGATCATCAAAGACCTCCCCTACGGCCTCGGCGATGAAGCCCGCCGCGCGGTCAGCCAGTGGCGCTTCCGTCCGGCAACGTACAGAGGCGAGCCCATCGACGTGTACTACACGGTGACGGTGAATTTCAGACTGCAGTGACGTGTTGAACCGGGCACTCAATGTCCCGGTTCTCGTTCCCCGAAACTCACGGCGATCTCATCGGCGCGCACCTCTCCACGAGGGGCGGGCTGCACACGGTGTTCGAGCGCGCTGCCGCCATTGACGCGTCCGCCGTTGCACTGTTCGCGAAGAACGGCAACCAGTGGAAGGGCAAGGAGCTCACCGATGCCGACTGCGCGCAGTTCGCGTCGCTGCGCAACGTGCGGCCGATGCTCACCCACGCGTCGTATCTCATCAATCTCTCCACGACCAATCCCGAGTTCCACCGCAAGTCGATCCTGGCCATGGCCGACGAGCTGGATCGCGCCGAGCGCCTCGGCATCCACGCCGTCGTTCTTCATCCCGGCGCACACCTCGGCGCCGGCGCCGATGCGGCCATCGATCAGATCGCTCGCTCGCTGGATCGGGTCCACGCGATGATCCCCGATCACCGCGTGGTGACGCTGCTGGAAACCTCCGCGGGACAGGGCACGTCCGTGGGCTGCACGTTCGACGAGCTGGGACAGATGATCCGGCTCGTCGATGACAAGCGCCGCGTGGGCATCTGCTTCGACACCTGCCACGTGTTCGCCGCCGGCTACGAGCTGCGCAACTACGACGCGTACCACCGCACCATCGACGACATGCTGCGCCACGTCGGCCTCGACAACGTCGGCGCGTTTCATCTGAACGACTCGAAGAAGCCGCTCGGCTCGCGCGTCGACCGGCATCAGCACATCGGCGAGGGCGAGCTGGGACTGGAGCCGTTCCGCTTCCTGCTCAACGACGCGCGGTTCAAGCGCATCCCGAAGGTGCTGGAGACGCCGAAGCCGGTCGAGACGGAGTCGGACCTGAGGAACATGCGCGCGCTGCGCGCCCTCATCGAGTCTTCAAGTTGTCGAGTCGCCAAGCCGACGAGAAGGACGCCGCGCCGCCCCGCGGTCGCCTTGACGACTTGAAGACTCGGCGACCGCGTGTTGCCCCGCCCGCGACCTTTCGTCTAGAGTGCCCGCGCTATGGCGAACCGCATTCCTGACCCCACTTCCGGCACGCAGATCGGCTATGAAAACGGGAAGATCGTCGTTCCCGACGATCCGATCGTTCCGTACATCGAAGGCGACGGCACGGGTCCGGACATCTGGAAGGCGACGCGCTTCGTCGTCGACGGCGTCGTCAACAAAATCTACGGTGGGAAGCGGAAGATCCACTGGCACGAGGTGTACGCGGGCGACAAGGCCTTCGGACTCTTCGGCGAGTATCTGCCGCAGGAGACGCTCGATCACCTGTCGAAGTACCGCGTGTCGATCAAGGGACCGCTCTCCACGCCCGTCGGCGGCGGCATCCGCTCGCTGAACGTCACGCTGCGCCAGGTGCTCGATCTCTACGCGTGCGTGCGTCCGGTGCGTTACTTCGAAGGCGTGCCTTCGCCGGTGCGCGAGCCGCAGAAGGTGGACATGGTCATCTTCCGCGAGAACACCGAGGACGTGTACGCGGGGATCGAGTGGCCGGCGGGGTCGGAGCTGTCGAACCAGGTCATCGGCTTCCTCAACTCGATGGAGCGGCGCACCTCCGGCAAGATCCGCGAGAACTCCGCGATCGGCATCAAGCCGATCTCCGAGTTCGGTTCGAAGCGCCTGGTGCGCAAAGCCATCGAGTACGCCATCGCCACGAAGCGCGACTCCGTGACGCTCGTGCACAAAGGCAACATCATGAAGTTCACCGAAGGCGCGTTCAAAGACTGGGGCTACCAGATCGCGCGCGAGGAATTCGGCGACGTCACCGTTCCGGAGTCCGAGGTCACGGGAGCGAAGCCGGAAGGCAAGATCGTGATCAAGGACCGCATCGCCGACTCGATGTTCCAGCAGGTGCTGCTGCGGCCTGCCGAGTATTCGGTGCTGGCGACGACGAACCTGAACGGCGACTACATCTCCGACGCGCTCGCCGCGCAGGTCGGCGGCCTGGGCATGGCGCCGGGCTCGAACGAGTCCGACGAAGTGGCGATCTTCGAAGCCACGCACGGCACCGCGCCGAAGTACGCGGATCAGGACGTGATCAATCCCGGCTCGCTGATCCTCAGCGCCGTGATGATGCTGCGTCACATGAAATGGTGGGAGGCCGCGGACGCGATCGAGTCCGGCATCGCCAAGACCATCCAGCAGAAGAAGGTCACGTATGACCTGGAACGGCAGATGGAGGGCGCGACGAAGCTGAAGACGAGCGAGTTCGCGCAGGCGATCGTCGAGAACGTGTGATGCTCATCGCTCATCGCTCGCTTCGATCATCCCGGCGGCCACCCGAACGACCGCCCGCCCAGGATGTGCACGTGGATGTGAAACACGGTCTGGCCCGCGCCTTCGCCGTTGTTGATCACGAGGCGATAGCCGTCGTCGTGCAGACGTAAATCGTGTGCGATCTGCGAAGCGCGCACGATGGTCGTACCGATCGTCGCCGCGTCTGCATCGGTCAATTCATCCAGAGCGGCGATGTGTTTGCGCGGGATCACCAGCACGTGCGTGGGAGCCTGCGGGTTGATGTCGTGGAAGGCGATGACGTCCGCGTCTTCGTGCACCTTCTTCGCGGGAATCTCGCCGGCGGCGATGCGGCAGAAGAGGCACTTCTCGTTACTCGGCATGAGCCGATAATACGACGACGCGCGGAATGCCCGCGAGGTCGGGCAGGAACGCGTCGACGTGCCAGCGCTTGCGCGCGGCGAGCGTGCGAATGGCCTCCTCCTGACCGTATCCGACTTCGAGAATGATGGCGCCGTGCAACGCCAGTCGCGCGTGCGCTTCGTCGAGCAGCCGCTCGATGATCTCCGTCCCCGCCGGTCCCGGCGTCAGCGCGATGCGCGGCTCGTGAATGCGCACTTCCACGTCGAGCTGCTCGTACTCGCCGAGCGGAACGTACGGCGGATTCGAGACGATGAGATCGAACGTGCCGCGCACGCTGCCGAACAGATCCGACGCGGCCAGCGCGATTCGCGATTCGAGCCGCGTGCGATTGATACGGGCCACCGCCAGCGCCGCGGTCGATCGATCGACGGCCAGCACCTGCAGATCGGGACGCTCGCGCTCCATCGTGACGGCGATGCATCCCGTGCCCGTCCCGATGTCGATCACGCGCGCGCGCTCACCGGCTCGCTGCAGCGCGGTCTCCACGAGCAACTCCGTCTCCGGACGCGGAATGAGCACGCGGTCGTCGACGACGAAATCGCGCGAGTAGAACTCCGTGTGCCCGCGGATGTACTGCAGCGGCACGCCGGCGTAGCGGCGCGCCAGACGCGCGTCGAGCTGCGCGGGATCGACCATCAGCTCGCCGTGCGCGTAGAGATAGGACAGCGACTTCCCGAGGAGGTCGGAGAGGAGGAGGTCGACGTCGCGCGGGTTGATGCCGCGGCGGAGCGCGTCGTCGCGGCGATGCGCGCGCAGTTCGTCAAGTCTTCGAAGTGTCATCCCGAGCGAAGTCGAGGGATCCCCTCAATCGGGGGGTGTCTCGACTGCGCTCGGCATGACAGTCGCGTCATACGTCAGCGCGAGAAACGCATCCTCCAGCGCCGCATCCTTCTTCAGCTCCGCCGTCGTTCCCTCGGCCACCACCCGCCCGCGATTGAGGATGGCGATGCGGTCGCACACCGCCTCGGCAACCGACAATGTGTGCGTCGTCAGGAACACCGTCTTGCCGTCGCGCGCGAGGCCGCGGAACAGCTCGCGCACCTGGCGCTGTGCCAGCGCGTCGAGGCCCACCATCGGCTCGTCGATCACCAGCACCGACGGATCGTGCACCAGCGCCGACACTAGCACGAGCTTCTGCTTCATTCCGTGGGAGAGGTTCTCGATGCGCGCGTCGATCCAGTCGCCGAGGTCGAAGTAGCGGAGGAGCTCGACCGCGCGAGGCTCGCAGGTACGCCAGTCCTTGCGATAGAGATCGGCGACGAAGTGCAGCAGCTCGCGGCCGGTGAGCTTCTCGTACAGATAGGGACGATCGGGCACGTACCCCATGACCGATTTCGCGCGCACCGGCTCGGCGATCACGTCCACTCCGTTCACGCGGACGCTGCCGCTGGTCGGGAGCGAGAGGCCGGAGATGATGCGGATGGTGGTCGTCTTGCCCGCGCCGTTGGGTCCGAGGAAGCCGAAGATCTCGCCGGGGGCAGCCGTGAGGGAGAGACCGTCCACGGCGGTGAAATCGCCGTATCTCTTTGTGAGATCGTGGATTTCGATCATCCGTTGCTGACGGTATCATGCGCCGGAGGCGTCGCAACCTTCGCCCGGAGCACCCGTACAAACGAATGGCAGAACGTGTTCAGCTCGATGACCGCACCCTCGTGGAGCGGATCCTCGGCGGCGACAGGGATCTGTTCACCACGCTGGTGAGCCGCTACGAGAAGCGCCTCGTCAACTACGTGTACCGGATCACGCACCGCTACGAAGAGGCTCACGATCTGGCGCAGGAAATTTTCGTGAAGGTCTATCTCGCACTCGATCGGTACGATCCGAAGTACCAGTTTTCGACGTGGCTGTTCCGCATCGCGCAGAACAGCGCCATCGATGCGCTGCGGAAGAAATCGATCAGCGAGGTGCCCTTGGCGCGGCCGAGCTCCGACGAGGAGCCGGCCGGAAAAGAGCGCGAGTTTGCGGACGACGGAATCTCGCCGTATCGCGCATTGAAGAACAAGCAGCTCAGCGCCGCCATCGACAAAGCCGTCGAGCAGCTGCCTACGGATTACCGCGAGCTCATTCAGCTCCGCCATTTCGCGGAGCTCTCGTACGAAGAGATCGCGACGATGAAGAAGCTGCCCCTCGGCACCGTGAAAAACAAGCTGTTCCGTGCGCGGAACTTGCTCAAGGAGTCGCTCGGCGGCTTCGTGGAACCGTTATGACCTGTGACGAATACCTGATCGATCCGGAGGCCAACGCCGCTCATCTCGAGACGTGCGAAGTGTGCCGCGTGCTGGAGTCGGACGATCTGGCCGTCAGCGTGGAGCCGCGGGCGATGAATCTCGACGCGCTGCCGCTCGCGCCGTGGGAAGGCGCGTCGCACCGCACGTGGCCTCTGGTCGGCGCGGGTGTCGTGGCCTCGGTCACGCTGCTGATCGTGCTCTCGGCGGCCGCCGGCGTTTCGCCGATCGCCGCCGTGACGTCGTCGCTGCCGCCCATCGACGCGCTGATGGCGTTCCTGCAGCTCACCGGCCGCGCCGTTGGCGGACCGGTGATCGCGGTTCTGTTCGTGGTGATCAACACGATTCTCTTCTTCCTGCTGCGGCGCGCGCCGAAGGGAGCGGATGTTTAAGCGCCTGGTCGTTCCGCTGACGACACTGGCCGCGCTGATCGCGCTGTTCGCGGTCATGCTCCCGACGGGAGCCTCGGGACAGTCGCGCCTCTCCGATCTGCGGTTCGTCAACGAGACGGCGACCATCGATCAGCCGGTCATCGGCACGGTGCAGGCGTACGGCAGCAACCTCACGATCGCGTCGGAGATCAACGGCGACCTGTTCGTCATCGGCGGCACGGTCACCTTCACCGGCAACGGCCGCGTGCGCGGGAAGCTCATTCACGCCAACGCGAAACTGAACGGCGTCGACGGCCGCATCGGCGGACGCGTGTATCCCCTGACGTCACTCGAAGGCGCCGCGAGCGCGGTCACGAAAAACGTGATCGTGGCGTCGCTGCTGCTGGTGTGGCTGCTCACGGCGGTCGTGGTGACGCTGATGAGCGGCCGCGAGATCCGCTTCTCCTCGACGGAGCTGCGCACCAGCGCCCTGCACTGCTTCGTCCTCGGACTCGTGGCCTGGACGAGCTTCGTGCTCACCGCGATCGCATTCAGCTATCTCGTGCCGTACGTCGTGGGCATTCCGCTGCTGGCGGCGCTGGCGGTGTTCGGAATCCTGACCAAGGTCTACGGCATGATCGCGATCTTCCACGCGGTCGGCACGCTCGTCGCGGGCTCGCGCACGCGCACGCAGCTCGGCAGTCGCAAATGGCTGCGCGGCGATCTGGCGATGGTAGTCATCGGCGTGCTGCTCCTCGGCGAAATCCGCATGATCCCGATCGTGGGCACGATCCTGTGGAGCCTGGCGTCGGTCTTCGGCGTAGGCGTGGCACTGGCCACAAAATTCGGCCGCCGCGAGCCCTGGTTCCTCGAGTTCCGCGCGGCTTCGGCTTAGGCGTCGGTTTTTCGCTGCCGCTGGGGACCGACCGGGAGCGTCTCCGGCGGGCCGGCACGGCCGGCAGCGCTTACGGCAACACGTGCGGCTGCCGAGAGCCGCGTTCAGTTAGTACACGGCGCGTTCCGGCTGGGCCAACAAGCGCTGCCGCCCGTGGCGGCCCGCCGGAGGCGCTCCCGGTCGTCCCCAGCGGCAGCGACAGACCTCACCGGCTGCCGTCCGCGGACGCGTTGGCGGCTGCGGCGAGCTCGCGGGCGCGCGCGTCTTTTGGATCCTGCGTCACCAGTTCCTCAGCGCGGCGGGCGATGTCCGATCGCCGCACTGAGCCTTTGAGGGTTTCGCCCCAGAGCGCGCCGAGAGAGGCGAGGCGGTGGCGGCGGGAGGCGAGCTGCCAGTTCTTCGGGAGATTGTGCACGAACAGGTGGCGTGTGATCGTCTCGACCTTGTTGCTGCCGATCCTGCGGTAGTGCATGCGCACGGTGGCCAGTTCCTGCTTCGGATGCAGTGGCTGTTTCAGCTCGAGCGCGTAGAGGCCGGTCACCGAGGTTCCGCCGGGGAGGACCGATTCGGAGAGGAGCGATTCCGGGCCGCCGACGCGGGAGTGTCGCGCGACGACGTTCGCGTTCAGCACCACTTCGATGTGGACGTCCGAGGCGATGGGCGGTCCGTCCGGCGTGTCGATGCTGACGCGCAGGACCGCGTGATCGCCGGGCATCTCGATGGCGGCAGGGGAGACTTCCACGTCGAGACTGACGTCGCGGCGCGGCGGTTTCGCCGGAGGTCCGGCGAAGTAGTTGACGATCGCTTCGACGTCGACTGCCGACGCCGCCGGACGTCCGCCTGCTTCGAGCGTCTCGCGGATGTTCTGGAAATTCGACGGGTTGACCGAGATGCCGAACACATTGCTGCCGGCCGCGTTCTGCGCGACGGCTGCGGTCTTCTCCATGCGACGCTGCGGCGCGATCTCGGCCAGCGCCGGCGCCTCGGCCGCCACCGTCACCCGCTCGGCAACTGCCGGCGGAGGCACGGGCGCGGGCTGGCGCTGGTCGCGCGCGGAATCGGCCATCGGTACACCGCTCGCCGATCCGCCCACCACTCCGCCCACCACGCCACCGACCGTGCCGCCGGCCACGCCGCCTTCGACGCGGCCTTCGACACCGCCCTCCACCGGCTGCGCCGCGTCGGCGTCGAACGCCCGCGAGCGCGGCGCGGGGATGGCCGCCGGTGGAGGGGGAGGAGGAGGAGTGGCCATCGCGATCTGCGGAGGCAGCTGGATGGAATTGTCCTGGGTGATGTCGAGGCGCACTTCTTCCGTGGCCGTCGACGAGTTGGCTTGCGGCTGCCGGAACGCGCGCGCGGCGGGAGCGAACGGTCCCGGTGTCGCGACGGACGACTTTTCCTGATCGCGAGTCTGGGTGACGTACAGCGTCGCCACGATCGTGGTGACGAGCAGGATCGATGCGGCGATGCGCAGCTGGAACGCAGCGCCGCGCGAGAAGCGGCGGCGCTCGGGCTCCGCTTCGAGATATTTCGGGATGTCGGCCTTGATGCGGTCGACGAGGCCCGCCGGCGGTCGCGGGACCGCGTTCAGAGTCAATTTGCGCTGGATCTCAGCTCTCCGCTTCGAGTTCATTGGACTTCCTCTTCGAGCATCGTCTCGATCAATCCGAAGGCCTTGTGCAATCGCTTGCGGATGGCCACGGTGGTGATCTCCTCGATGCTCGCAATCTCCTTGACCGCCAGTCCGCCCCAGAAATGCGCCGTGACCGTGAAGCGCAGATCCTCGGGCAACTTCATGACCGCGCGGCGGAGGCGCTCGGCCTCCTCCTGGTCCGCGAGCGTTTCATCCGCGCGCGGGCGTTCGTCCTGTACTTCGATCGCGTCCGGCTCGTCGAGCGAGGTCATTCGCCGAGGACGCCGGACGTGATTCAGAAACGTCGTGTAGGCGATACGGTAAAGCCAGGTGAAGAGTTGCGACCGTCCGTCGAACCCCTTCAGCGCACTCCACGCTTTCTGATACGTCTCCTGCGTCAGGTCGGCGGCGAGATCGCTGTCTCCGCATAGCCGGCACACCGATGCAAACACGGCCGAGTACGTTCTCTCGACCAATTCCTCCGCGGCCTCACGATCGCCCGCACGGATCGCCGTGAGGAGCCTTCGCTCCTCATCCAGCGGCGTGATCACTGCTTCACGCTCCGCTTCCGCAACCGGAAATGGGGCGACTTCAGCCACGTTCCCTTCGACACCTCAACCCGCAAATTCGAAACCACGTGCGACTATGCTAGCGCTCATGAAACGTTTCGCCGCGCTCGCGCTCGTCATCGTGACCGCCTGCGGCACGCCGGAGCCGAAGGTCGACCCCGTGCATCAGCAGGAAATCCAGGCCTGGCAGAAGGACCGCGACACGCGTCTGCGGAAGGAAGACAGCTGGCTCACCCTCATTGGCCTGCACTGGCTGAAAGACGGAGAGAACGAGGTCACACTGTCGAAGCCGAATGTGCCGCACGTGCGCGTGCTGCGCAACGGCGCGACGACGACGCTGCACCCGGATCCAGCGATGACCATCGGCGGCAAGCCCGTTACCGCCGACGTCCCTCTGCTCGCCGACGCGGACGCGAACGGTCCGACGATCGTGCAAATGGGCCCGGTGCGTTTCAACGTCATCAAACGCGGCGAGCGCTACGCGCTGCGCGTAAAAGACGCGGAGGCGGAGACGCGCACGCAGTTCCAGGGTCTCCAGTACTACCCGATCGATCCGAAGTGGCGCGTCACGGCGCGCTTCGAGGCCTACCATCCGCCGAAAATGATCCCCATCACCGACGTGACCGGCGCGACGTCGGACAGCCTCTCGCCCGGCGCGCTGTTGTTCGAGCTCGATGGCAAGGAGTTCCGCCTCGATCCCATCCTCGAAGAGGGCTCGGACGAGTACTTCATCATCTTCCGCGACCTCACCAGCAGCGACACCACGTACCAGGCGGGCCGCTACCTGTACGCGCCGATGGCGAAGGACGGCAAGACGACGATCGACTTCAACAAGGCGTACAACCCGCCCTGCGCCTTCACCCACTTCGCGACCTGCCCCCTTCCACCCATGCAGAACCGGATGCCAATCCGGGTGGAGGCGGGGGAGAAGCGGTACGCGGGGCACCACTAGAGCTGGACATTGCGTCAGAAGCAACTTACATTGCTCATTAAGTAACTTTACGAGTCTTGTTGCCGTATGAGCAATAGACAGCCGCGGCATTGCTCGACATGAAATCACTCGTGCAACCCACACGCGCTTCCTCGCCTAAGGTCACGGCCGTGGACGCGGCGCTCGAACGGTTGGTCTCGGCTGTCGAGAACAGCGGTTACAAGAAATCCCACATCGCCGCTGATGCCGGCATGGGCGCGACGAAGCTGAGCAAGATCCTCAAGGGGAGGCAGACCGTGACCCTTGCCGACTTCTGCGCCATCGCACGTGCGATCGGGCAGGATCCGGCCCGTTTCTTCACGGATGCCGAGGTCGTCGTCGAGCTCACGGCGCTTCGCGAGATTCACGAGGCGTCACGCGCGGTTGGAAGCGCATCGAACCGCCTGGCCACGATGCTCGAAGCGATGCTTCCGCCGCACCCGACCGAGGTTCCGGCGTTGCGCAAAGAACCGCGCGACCGCTCTGCTCAGCCGGTGCGTGCCGCCGCAAATCCGAACGCGGAGATGGTGGTCGAGCTGGAGAAGGAGCGGAAGCGCATCCCGAGGAATGCGTGGAACCGGGGCGCGCGCATCATCGTCCGCGTGGTTGGCGACTTGATGAACGGCGGCCGGAATCCGCTTCGCGATGGCGACCTGGCGTACCTCAAGCCGACGCGCAGCCGCCGCAACGTCGTCAATCGCGTGGCGTTGGTCCGGCGCGAAGACGGCCTCTATCTGAAGACGTTCGAGATGAGCGGTCACACGATCCGTCTGGTCAGCGCCAATCCTCAGGCAACGCCGCGCGTGATGGAGATCGACGCGCGCGCCGAAAGCATCGAGGTATACGGATACTTCGTCGACTCAGGGCGCTGAAGGCGGCGACATTCCCCTCGCGATGCTCAGCCGGCGTCGAGTGGACGGTCATCCTCTCGATCGGCTACGACGAGCGGCGCCGCGTTCTCGTCGCGATCACGCGGTGGCGCGCTCGTCGCTGAGCACCTGCGCCACGCACGCGGTCAGCTTCTTCGCATAGCCCACGTGCAGGAACTCGTTCGGGCCGTGCGCATTGCTCTGCGGTCCGAGTACGCCCGTGATGAGGAACTGCGCCTGCGGGAAACGCGTGCCAAGCATGCCCATGAACGGAATCGAGCCGCCTTCCCCGAACGTCATCGCGCCCTGACCGAAGTAGGTGCGCGACGCGCGCTCGACGGACTCCTCGAGCCAGGACGCGATCTCCGGCGCCACCCAGCCCGCGCCGCCCTTCTCCGCCTCGAACCACACTTTCGCGCCGTACGGCGGATCGTTCTCCAGAAGCTCCTTGAGGTTTTTTTCCAGATCCGTGGCGTCGAGCGACGGCGGGATGCGCAGCGAGAGCTTGATGGACGTCTTCGGACGAAGCACGTTGCCGCCCTGCACGAGATCCGGCAGGCCGGCCTGACCGATGTAGGCGAGCATCGGACGCCAGGTGCGGTTCAGCAGCGCCTCCAGCGGATCCTTGGTGACGGGCTGCATGCCCTCGACGAACGGGAACTTGTTCCACGTCTCGTCGCCCAGCACTTTGGCGGTAGCTTTCGCCTCCTCGAGGCGCGCTGCCGGAACGTCGACCTGCAGCCACTTCGGAAGGACGTTGCCGGTCTTCGCGTCTTCGAGACGATCGAGGATCTGGCGGATGACTCTGAAGCTCGACGGCACGATCCCGCTCGCATCTCCGGAGTGCACACCCTCGGTCAACACTTCGACGTGCAGGTTCCCGACGATCGAGCCGCGCAGCGACGTGGTCATCCACAGCTGGTCGTAGTTGCCGCAGCCGGAGTCGAGGCAGATCACGAGCCGCGGAGTGCCGATGCGATCGGCCAGCAGATCGATGTACGACGGCAGATCGATCGAGCCGCTCTCTTCACAGCATTCGATGAGCACGACGATGCGCGAGTGCGCGATGCCCTGCTGCTGCAGCGACTTGATCGCGGCGATGGTGGCGAAGGTTGCGTAGCCGTCGTCGGCGCCGCCGCGTCCGTAAAGCTTGTCGCCGCGCAGGACGGGCGTCCACGGACCCAGTCCTTCTTCCCAGCCCACCATCGCGGGCTGTTTGTCGAGGTGCCCGTACATGAGCACGGTCGATGACTCGTCGCCGTCGATCTCCATGAAGATCACCGGCGTGCGGTCTTCGATCTCGTGCACTTCGATCTTCAGACCCTCGATGCCCTGCGACTCCACCCACGAGCGCGCCAGTGCCACGGCGCGATGCATGTGGCCGTTGCGTCTCCAGTCGGGATCGAAGAGGGGAGACTGGTTGGGGATGCGGATGTACTGCTCGAGGGTGGGGACGATCGACGAGCTCCACGTCTCGTCGACGAGGGTCTTCGTCTGATCGGCGTTCATGGCGGGGGCGGAGGATAGCATCGAAGAGTCGTTTCGTGCGATGATCTCCTGCAATCCGGAAAAACTGATTCAATTTGCGGTACTCTGTCGCGGTCCAAGGTCGTAGAGAGAGTCGTCGTTTCGCGTGCCGGCGTAGGCCGGGCGCGCTGAAACGTGGTAACGTCAGATGGGTTCAAAGTCCGCGAATCTTCATCGAACCGCCGAACAGGAAGGCGAAGGAAAGGCCGCCGTGCTGGAACACGATGCGAGCGACGTTGCGCCTGCTGCCCGCCCCCGAAACGAGGCCAAGCCGCAGCCGCGTCCCGATGCGGAGCCTGCCCCGCCTTCAGCCGCCGCGGATGATGTCGAAACGCTCTACATCCAGCACCGCACGCTGCTGCTTTACGTGGCCTGCCGCAAGTTCCGCATTCCCGACTGCGACGCCGAGAACCTGATCCAGGAAGTGTTCCTCTCTTATCTGCAGACGGGCACGAAGATCGAGAACATCCGCGCGTGGCTGGTTGCGGCGATGTGCAACGCCAGCCGCCATTACTGGCGCGCGCAGGGCCGCACGGAGTCGCTGCCCGACAACATCGACGACCACTCGGATCCGGGCACACACGGCCTTGCGGAACAGTTCGCGATGAGGATGACGGTGCGCCAGGCGCTCGACTACCTGCAGCCGCGCTGCCGCGAGACGCTGTGGCTGCATTACTTCGAAGGACGCTCGGCCGGCGACGTGGCACGCGAGCTGGAAACGACGAACCGCTACGCCGAGAAACTGATCCACAACTGCCTCAAACGCGTTCGTGAGATCTACATGAACATCACCTCCGTGACGAAGTGACGGACGCACAAGCGATGATGGTCGAGCGCCACTACGACGACGAGTCGCTGATCGCGATGATGGAAGCGGACCAGGTCCGCCGCGACGATCACCTCCCGTCCTGCACGGTCTGCAACGAGAAGCTGCAGTCGTTCCGCACGATCTCCACCGCCCTCCACGACAACGCCATCTGGGACACGCGCGAAGTGCGCACGGATCCCAACCCCAGCACCATCGCCACCCTCCGCGCCTTCGCCGACCGCATGTCGGCCGAAGACGCCGCCGCCTCCCAAATCCTCCCCGAGCTCCTGGCCGGCCCCC
>DATLBM010000610.1:0-3910 GCA_035526885.1 Thermoanaerobaculia bacterium
GGAAACCAGCGACCTTCCGAACACGGTGACTCCCACAGAACTGCACGCGTTCGTCGCCGGCCTTCCCGACGCGGCGTCTGCCGATGCGTTTGTGGCGCGAGTCTCGCCGGAACATTTCATGACCAGCCTGGAGAGCGACGCGCGGTACCGCATCGGGAAAATGAAAGCGCAACGGATTCTCCAGCCGGAAGCTGCCGAGCAGGGTATTCCTGTTCAGACTTACGCCGAGCGGTTCTGGCTTGAATTGGCAGACGAGATGAACGTTCAGGGATTCGACTCCCGCTACAGATCGATCTCCTACAAGGACCTCGCATGGCAGGCAAATACTGGTTCTCCGCGGTAGTGGCGTACGTTCTGTTGTTCGTCCAGGTCGCGCCGGCGGAGGTGCTGAGCCGGGGTTCGTTCACCGTCGAGACGAAAGCGAACGCCGCTGAACAATTTGCCTATGCGACTTCGCTCTCGCGTGAGCCGCAGCGCGCGACCGAGCCGCTGGTGAACGCGATGAAAGTCGCAGCGGCTCTCGAGATCATCCCAAACCGCTGGCCCGGCGATCGCGCATTGTCGATTCGTGCGTACCGAGAGATCGTGACGCGGCTCTCGGGTGTCGGGCTGCATCGCAATGCATTGGAGGTGTGCGATCGAGCCATTCAATTCGCTGGCGCTTCCCGACCGCCAGCCGACGCACTCGCGTTCCATGCGGCGAAAGGACGGTCTCTGGCTGCTCTGGGTCGCCGCGACGAGGCGCAGGACGAATTCAGGGTCGCAACCGGAGCCTCGCTGCACGCGCTGCCGGCCTTCGATCAGAGCTCGATTCTGATCGATGCCATCTGGTTTTACGAGCGCGACCATCAGTTCGCAGTAGCCGCCAGGCACGCACATGCGCGGTCCAGGGTCGCCGGTACGCAAGTCGGGGCGGCCGAGGCCCTTCGCAAGGCTGTGGAGTTGAGTCTGGACGCCAATGACCGCGCCGCCGCCAAAACGTATCTCGCCGAATTCATGAACGCTCTTCACGGGATGCGCACAGCGCCTCTCAGGCCTGACGAGCAGGAAGGCCTTCGGCGCCTGGAGTCGGCGAGCGAGATGTTGCGTACGCGCGTCGGGTCGTGATCGCCCGGTTCATGTTCCGTTCATGCGCCCCTCCTTAGTCTCCGCACTGTCGAAAGGAGACAGGAACATGAAACACAACAGGACCATCGCCATCGCACTTGCTGTCGTCGTGCTGTTCGCATTCGGAGCCTTCGCCAAGACCACCACCGCCGCCAAGCCGCACGGGATGACCGTCAAGGGGACCGTCAGTGCCGTGGACACGAAGGCAAAGACGCTCACCATCACGCCGTCGAAGGGCGGCGCCGAGGCGCTCGTGTGGAACGACGCCACCAAGGTGCAGAACGGGCCGCTCGCCAACGGCGAGACCGCGGTCGCGCGCTACATGAAGCACGACGGGAAGAACGTGGCCACGGTGATCACGGTGCAGCGTCCGGCCGCGAAGAAGACGGCCGCGAAGACGGAGACCAAGACCGTGACCAAGACCGCCGCGAAGCACTAAGTCCGCGGCAGCGTGACGCGGAAGATCGCGCCGCCGCCTTCGCGATCCGACACATCCACGGTTCCCCCGTGCCCGCGAACGACCTGTTCCACGATGGCCAGGCCAAGCCCGGCGCCCTCCGGGTGTTCGCGGCGCGCGGGGGCCAGGCGCACGAAGCGCTCGAAGATCCGCCGCCGGTCCGGTTCCGGGATTCCGGGACCGCGATCGGCGACGTCGATCTCACACGCATCCTCACGACACCGCGCGGCGATCTCCACCGACTGCCCGTAGCGCACGCCGTTGGCGATGAGGTTCGTCAGCGCGCGAATGACGCTCGCGCGATCGCCGCGGATCGAGCACTGGGCGCGCGAGACGATCGTGCCGCCTGCGAGCAGCGAAGCTTCTTCGATGGCCTCGTCGAGATCGAACGATTCGTGTACGCGGGCCGCGTTCGCGTCGCCGCGGGCCAGCTCCAGCAGATCGTCGACTTCGCGCGCCAGTCCCGAGGCGGCGCGGCCGATGGTCTGGAGCGCGTGGCGGCGTTCGTCCTCCGACAGCGTGCCTCGCCCCAGCTCCTGCGCTTCCGCCGCGATCACCGCGGCCGGCGTTTTCAGCTCGTGCGCGGCGTCGGAAACGAGTCGTTGCTGCGCGTCGAACGAGCGCGCCAGGCGCTCGAAGAGCGAGTTGATGACGTCCGCGAGGCGGTGGAACTCTTCGCCCGCGGCTTCCACGCGAACGCGCTGCGAGAGATCGCGCGCCGTGATGCGCTCCGCGAACGCGGTGATCTTCTCGACCGGCACCAGCGCGCGGCGAACGGCGATCGTCAGGATGAGCGCCGCCGCGCCCGCGCCCGCGAGGACGAACATCGTTAGCGCGGCGTCGATCGTCTCCAGCGAACGCTCCATCGCCTCGACGGGACGGAAGACGAGCAGGGTCTGTCCGGCCGCGCGGTCTTCGAGGTGCGTCACGCGGAAGCGGCACAGGCGGCGCTGCGTGGAGAAAGGCTCGCGCGCGGTGAACGGCGTCTCGTTGTGTTTCGCGAACGGCGCGAGATCGGCGAAACGCGCGCGCCGCGCGAGGTCGCCCGTGGCGCCGGCGATGTGCGTCGCATCGAACAGCAGCGCCGCGTGATGCTCCAATCGATAGGCGAGGATGTTCGACTCCACGCCGCTGCGCAGCACCTCGTGCGGCACCGCGCCCGCGCCGCGCGTTTCCAGATCCGAGGCGATGGCGATGGAGAGCGTTTCCAGCTCGTCGTCGAGATCGGCGGTCATGATGCGCTGCGTGACGATGCGCGCCACCACGGCGAACGACGCCAGCACGATCAGCGTCACGAGCGCGCCCGTTGCGGCGAGGCGGGTGCCGGCCTTGCGGAATCTCATGTGCGATACCGGTAGCCCGCGCCGCGCACCGTCTCGATCGCGCCCGGCTCGCCCGCGGCTTCGAGCTTGCGGCGCAGGCGCGCGATCAGCACGTCGATGGTGTTGCTCATCGGCTCCTCGCGCTCGCCCCAGGCCTGTTCGATGAGGTCCTCGCGCGACACCACCGCGCCGGGCGCGCGCACGAGCGCCTCGAGCAGGCGGAACTCGCGCGCGGTGAGATCGATCGGCGCGCCGTTGCATTCGACGATGCGCTTCCAGGGATCGAGCGTCACCGCACCCGCTCGGAGCACGGACGTCGGACGCCGCTCGTTGCGGCGCAGGAGCGCCTTCACGCGCGCTTCGAGCACGTCCACGTCGAAGGGTTTGCCGAGGTAGTCGTCGGCGCCTTCGTCGAGTCCTTCGACCGTCGAGCGCGCGTCGTCGAGCGCGGTGAGCATGAGGATGCCGTTCGCGAATCCGCGGCCGCGCGACTCGCGGCAGAGGCGCACGCCGTCGCCGTCGGGCAGGCGGCGGTCGAGGACCAGCACGTCGTAAGGATGCAGCGAGAGCAGCTCGTCCGCTTCCTCGATCGAGCCGGCCTCGTCGCAGGCGAGGTTGAGGCGCGTCAGCGCGCGGCGGACGATGTGGCGGAGGCGTTCGTCATCCTCGACGATCAGGGCGCGCATGGCGGGGTTGGCGGTTGGCGGTTGGCAGTTGGCGGTTGATGCATGGTGTTCATGTTCGCGTCATGTTCGACGCGCGATCCTCGTCAAGGTGACGGTCGCGAGGTTCGTGCTCCCGCCAACCGCCAACCGCCAACCAATGCTCATCCTACTGCTCGCCACTCTGCAACTGCCGCTCGTCGAGAAACCCGTCGCCGGAACGTCACCTTACTTCGTGCTCCTGCTCACGGGCGACGGCGGCTGGCGCGCCATCGACCAGGGACTGGCCGAGGAGATCAATCGCCACGGCATTCCCGTCGCGGGATTTCTCTCCGATCGCTACTTTCACGAGGCGCGCACAC
>DATLBM010000611.1:0-5799 GCA_035526885.1 Thermoanaerobaculia bacterium
GCCGAGGGACGACGAAGGGCCTCCGGCGGGCCGGCGCGGCCGGCAGCGCTGGGTGGCCTAGCCCGAACGCACGCCTGTCGCACTGAACGCGGCTCTCGGCAGCGCACGTGTTGCCGTAAGCGCTGCCGGCCGTGCCGGCCCGCCGGAGGCCTCTCGTCGTTCCCTGGGCGGGGCGGAAACAATTCGCGCTGCGCCGGCTCCTTCTTCCGAAGGAGGAGCTCATGACCAAGACCGCCATCGCGCGCGAGGTTTTACTCTGGCTGATCACGCTGTTTCTGGCGTGGGTGTTCCTGCGGCAGGGATTCTCGAAGTTCGACGGCGCCAGCGGCTGGGCGCGCGCGTTTCGTGTGTGGCACTATCCGGACTGGTTTCGCATCCTGATCGGAGTCGTGGAAGTGCTGGCGGTGGTGATTCTCTTCATTCGCCGCTACGCCTGGATCGGAGCGCTGATGATCGTCGTCGTGATGCTGGGAGGCATGGCCACGCACCTCTACTGGGGTCAGCCCCGGTACGTCACCAGCGAAGTGCTGCCGCTGATACTGGCGAGCATCGTGGCGTTTGGACGGAAGCCATGACTCTCGAATTCATCGTCGACCGCGCGCGCAACGACGACCTTCCCGTCGATCAGCAGCACGCCGCATTCACGGAGCTCGTGCGCCGATTCGAGGAAGCGGCCTTTGCCTGGGCTCTGCAACTCCTCGGCGACCCCGACGAGGCGAAGGACGCGACGCAGGACGCCTTTCTCACCGCGTGGCTGAAGCTGCGGCAACTGCGCGAGCCCGCGGCGTTCGGAGCGTGGCTGAAACGGCTGATCGCGACGCAGTGCAACCGGCGGTTGCGGAAGCGTGTCCTCACCAGTGTCATCCCGAGCGAAGTCGAGGGACCTCCGACTTCGAGCACGGTGGAAGGTCCCTCGACTTCGCTCGGGATGACACTGGCCCGCGCCATGTCGAGGCTCTCCGAATCCGAGTATCGCGTGGTCGTGCTCTTCTACTTCCTCGGCCGCAGGCTCGACGAGATCGCCTCCATCCTCGGCATGCCCCGCGGCACCGTGGGCAAGCGTCTGCACTGCGCGCGCATCGCCATCCGGCGCCGGCTCCCGCGCGGCATGCGCTTCGAGTTTCAGCGCATGCAGCCCATCAGCGAGCGGCTGCTCGACGAGTATGCGGGCGAGTATCGCTTCGACGAGCGTCCCGAATTGACCGTGCGCATCGCGCGCGAAGGGAAGTCGCTGGTGAGCTACAGCAACGGACAGCGCAGCGTCCTCGCGTCGCTGCGGGACGAAGCACTCGTGGCGATGGCCTTCGATGCCGAAGGAAGATTTCAGCGCGATCGGCGCGGCCGGGTGGTGCAGTTCACGTATTACGAGTTCGGCGCGCGCCTCGGCGTCGCGAAGAAGCTACTCGCCTAGCTTCGCCTTCAGCTCGCGCAGCTCATTCGCCAGCGCGGCCATCTGTTCCTCGAGCCGCGTCACGCGCAGCGACAGAGGCTCGCCGCGCGATTCCGTCGTGAAAGTCTCGTGCGCCGGAGCGTCGTCGCTGACCGCGCCGCCGGCGAGATGCGTCCAGCGCTCTTCCTTCTGTCCGGGACGGCGCGGCAGCTGCCGCACCAGCGGCTCGCTGTGCGCCGCCATGTCCCGCAGCGTCTCCTCCACCTCGGGCACCGAATCGAATTGATGCAGCCGGTCGCTGCGGCCGCGCAACTCGCCCGCGGTCTGCGGTCCGCGCAGGAAGAGCAGCGTGAGCAGAGCCTTCTCCTTCGCATCGAGGTGCCAGACCTTGTCGAGGTTGTGGTCGTAGCGCACGGCGCGGCCGCCCATCACCTTCCACACCAGACGCTCGTCCTGCAATCGATCGAGTGCGCGCGACAGCTCGCTCTCGCCGAGCTCCATCACCGGCTCGCGATTCGATTTCTGATTCGTGGCCGCGGCCAGCGCGTTCAGCGTGAGCGGGTAGTACTCGGGTGTGGAGAGCTGCTTTTCCATGAGCGCGCCGAGGATGCGGAGCTCGGTGCGATCGAGCGTGCGGGGGATGCGGGGGCGGTGCTTTCCTTCCGTGTCCAGCGTGGGGATGAACGTCATGCCGCGGATTCTAGCGCCGCCACCGCGAACACCGGAGGCCGCGCGATGCGCGTGCGTCCGAAGTAATTGTCCGCGCGCAATGCCACGCGGCGCGCGAGAGCCATGAACGTGGTCATCTTGCCGCCGAAGACGTTGATGAGATTTCCGTCGCGCACGACGCGGAAGTCGCGGCCGATGGCGCTGGGATTCGACGCGCGGCCGACCAGCGGACGCACGCCCGCGAACGTGCTGTGAATGTCGTCGCGCGAGATCGCGTCGCGGAAGTAGCGGTTGTAGCGCTCGATGAGATACCCGATCTCCTCGTCGCCCGGCCGCACGTCATCGAGCGACTCGCGCTGCACGACCTCGGTCGTGCCGACCAGCGTGCGTCCCTTCCACGGCAGGACGAAGAAGACCCGGCGATCGGTGGTCGACTGCAGCAGCAGACCGCTGTCCGTCACGGCCTCGTTCAGCACGAGGTGCGAGCCGCGCACGAGCGAGAGCGTGTACTCGGCCTCGATGCCGTTCGCGCGCAGGAGCTCATTCATCCACGGGCCGGCGGCGTTGATCAGGAGATCGAAGCGCGACTCGTCCGAGGCCGTGCGCACGATCCAATCGTCGCCGTCCTTGCGAATCGATTCGACGGGCGTGTTTTCGCGGATGGCCGCGCCGTCGCGGATGGCCGATCTCACGACGGTGCGCACCAGCGCGAAATCGTCGACCTGCGCGTCCCAGTACGAGAAGCCGCCGCGCAGACCGTCCTCGCGCAGCGGCACACGCTCCAGCAGTTCTTGCACTGCGAGAGAACGATGCCTGGCAATATTTGCATTTGCTGCAAGCCGGTCATAGAGCATCAGCCCGGCCTTGACCGTGGCCCGCGCGCGGGGACTGTCGCGATAGATGGGCAGCAGGATCTCCATCGGCTTGACCAGCTCGGAGAGATGCTCGAGCAGCCAGGCGCGCTCGCGCAGCGACTCGCGCACGAGCGCGAAGTGGAAGTGCTCGAGGTAGCGCAGCCCGCCGTGGATCATCTTGGTGGTGCGCGAGGAGGTCTGCGCGCCGCAGACGCCTTTCTCGAAGAGCGTGACGTCGTAGTCGCGGCGGGCCAGCTCCCACGCCGCGCCGGCGCCGTTGATGCCGCCGCCCACGACCGCCACCCGGTTGCTGGTTGCTGGTTGCTGGTTCAAGGTCATGCGTCGCTCGCTGGAGAGCAGCACACCTGTTGCCACGTGACGCCGATCACCGGCAACCAGCAACCGGCAACCGGCAACAAAATTTGGCAACTCCTTCGCAATCCTGCTCAGCCGTATGACCGCAGCTCCCTTCGAGCGGCCCGAAGGCGCGCAGGACGCCAGCACCGATCTGGCGGTGATGCTCACCGGCGGCGGCGCTCGCGCCGCGTATCAGGTCGGCCTGCTCAAAGGCATCGCGCGGCACTTCCCGCACCTGCGCTTTCAGATCATCGTCGGCGTGTCCGCCGGGGCGATCAACGCCGCGTACCTGGCGGCGTTTCGGGGCACGCTCGCGGAGAAGGCCAGCCATCTCGCGGGCATGTGGTGCGAGCTGAATTGCGACTCGATCTACCAGTTCGACTGGAAGATCCTGATGCCCTTCCGCACCGCGCTGGCGTCGATCTCGCCGAAGAAGCTGCCGTTCACGCAGTCGCAGCCGCACGGCATCGTCGACACGACGCCGCTCAAGGAGTTGCTGTCGCGCATCCTGCACGTCGCGCCCGACTGCGAGATCCCCGGCATCGCCGAGAACATCGCCAGCGGCGATCTGACCGCGCTGGCTCTCATGACGCTCGACTACTCGACCGGCCAGACCGTGCGCTGGGTGCAGGGCCGCACGTACGACACGTACGAAGGGCCGAACCGGCGCGTGGCATCGACGAAGTTCACGGTCAATCACATCCTGGCCTCGGCCGCGCTGCCGTTCGTCTTCCCGGCCGTGCGACTGGCCGGCGCGTGGCACGGCGACGGCGGCATCCGCCTGGCCGCCCCGCTCTCGCCGGCCGTCCATCTCGGCGCGCGCCGCATCATCGCCATGTCCACCGGCTACCAGCGCACGCCCGAGGAGGCTTCGTCTCCCGCGGTCAGCGGCTATCCGCCTGCTGCACAGATCCTTGGGCAGCTCGTCAACGCCGTGTTCCTCGACGTCATCGACGAAGACGTGGCGCGCATGGAGCGCATGAACGACCTGCTGCGCAAGATGGCTCCGCACGAGCGCGACGGACTGAAACCCATCGAGCTGCTGGTCCTCCGTCCGTCGGTCGACCTCGGGAAACTCTCCGGCGAATACGAGCGCTACCTGCCCCGCAAACTGAAACTGCTCGTGCGCGCCCTGGGCGCGAAGGAGACCGAGTCGCCGGACTTCGTGTCGCTGCTGATGTTCGAGCCGGCCTACACGAGACGCATCATCGAGATCGGCGAGGGCGACGTCGACGCCCGCCTTCCCGAGATCCGCGCCTTCCTCGGCGAACAGCCGCCGCACCTCGTGGCAGCGACGGCATAGTTCCGGAACGTATAATCGCGCCGCAGACATGGCGGTACTACATCTGGAGTTGCTGGGCGATTTTCGTCTCCGATCCGAATCGGGCTCTTTGATCACGATCTCCGCCCGAAAGTCCCAGGCCATGCTGGCCTACCTGGCGGTCAAGCCGAACCAGCTCGTGTCCCGCGACAAAATGGCCTCGCTGCTCTGGAGCAGCACGGCGCCGGAGCAGGCCCGCCAGTCGCTGCGCCAGACGCTGTCCACGATGCGCCGCGAGCTGGCCGCCGTGTCGCCGCAGAAGCTGCTCGTCGAAGAGGGCGACTTCCTCTCGCTCGACGCCGCGCTGGTCTACTGCGACGTCGCGGAGTTCGAGTCGCTGGTGGCGACGGGAACTCCCGAAGCACTCGATCCCGCCACGCGGCTGTACTCGGGTGACTTTCTCGACGGCTTCCAGATCGACGAAGAGAAGTTCGATCAGTGGGTGCTGGCCGAGCGCGATCGCCTGCATCGGATGGCCCTGCGCGCGCACACACAGCTCGTCGAACAGCTCACGCGCAGCGGCTCGCTCGACGAGGCCATCGCCGTCGCGCAGCAGTCGCTGCGCCTCGATCCGCTGCAGGAGTCGATGCATCGCACGCTCATGCGCCTGTACCTGCAGAGCGGCGATCTCCTCAACGCGCTGCAGCAGTACGACAGCTGCGCCAAGGTGCTGCGCCGCGAGCTCGATCTGGAGCCGGACGCGGAGACGCGCGCGCTGCAGCACGAGATCGTGGAGCTGCGCAAGAAACGCAACGCCCCGCAACCGGCCGAGCGCGACGCCCGCAAGTCGGTGCTGGTCGTCGAGGACAACGTCCTCAATCGCGAGCTCACCAACGCCGTGCTCAAGACCGCCGGCTACCACGTGCTCCTGGCCAAGGACGGTGCGGAGGCGCTGATGCTGATCGGCCGCGAGCACGTGGATCTGCTCCTGCTCGACGTCGACCTGCCCTTCATCGACGGCCACAAAGTCCTAGAGGCGCTGCACGAGAAAGGCATCGACGTCCCGGCCATCTTCATCTCCGGCCTCCCCGGCGAAGAGCCGGAAGTGCGCGCGTTCTCGATCGGCGCCGCGGACTTCATCCGCAAACCGGTGAAGAACTCGATCCTGCTGGCGCGGGTGGCCAAGGTGCTGCGCTAACGCTGGGGGACGACGAAGGGCCTCCGGCGGCCGGGGGCTCGCCCCCGGACCCCGCTAACGGGGTCTGGGG
>DATLBM010000612.1:0-4012 GCA_035526885.1 Thermoanaerobaculia bacterium
TCGCCCGAGATGAGCACGAATGCCGGCGAAGGAAGCTGCGTGTGCATTTCGCCGACCGCGGAACGGAACAGCGCATCGTTGATGTCGCTGCCGTACGTCGTGAACGTCGTCGTGCCGGACGACGCCAGAATGCCCTGCCACTCCGCAACGTCCGCCGCTTCGAGCTTCGGCACGAGCGCCGGATCGGAGAACGGATTGAAGTGCACGTCGGAGACGGAGAGGAACGTCTCACCGAGCGTGGGCAGAGCGATGGCCAGCAGCGCAAGGAGCACCGAAGCGATTTGTTTCATGATGTGCGGCAATGCTACCAGCGACGCCTCGCGCGCGAAGCTCACGTTTCGTTCCCGACCCAGCGGACATGCATGGCCAGCGCGCTTGCCGCAAGCACTGAATGAAACTTTGCGTCCGCCGTGACCATCGCGTCGAAGCCGACGCGATCCTCCGTGCCTTCGGCGCACTGCCTATCGAGCTCCACTCCCGCTTTCGAGGTCGCCGTCGCGCTTGATCGGAGCGTCTACGACTGTCTCTTTCTTTCATTGGCCGTGGCCGAGGAGTGCGCGCTTCGCCGCGACGCCGGCGTCGACGGCGAGCTTCATCCTCGGCGGCGATCGTCAGCAATCAGGATCGTGCTGTCGGAGTGTTGACGATCGCTCAGTTTGCGGCGGATGCGAGCGGCGAGAGCCGGCCGGCAACTCGGTCGCGCCGCCCGGCGGCGAAGGGTTGCGACGGAATGCCAGCCCCCGCGTCCTTCGTTGATGACGGCACCTCACCACATGAGGACAGCCGTCCGTCGTACGCAACAGCCAAGTCGTTGAAAACACACGCGGAATACTCATCCGTAGGTGGCATGTCGACCGCAACCGGAGCGCCCCGGATTGCAGGAGAGTCCCATGAGAAAAGCAGCCCTTCTTACCCTTCTCACCATCGCCATCGCGCTTCCGACGCTCGCCGACGAAGAGCGCCACCAGTCGTACCTCTCGTACGAAGAGGGCGGCACGGTCGTCAAGTCCGGCGAGAACGGCGACGAGATCCAGGCCCATCGCAACCTTCCGGTCTATCCGGGCGACGAGGTCGTGACCGCGCGCCGCGGGCGTGCCGAGGTGCGGTTGTCGGATGGAAACATCATCGGCATCGACCGCGCCACCGCGCTGCGCTTCCGCTCGATCCTCGACAGCTACGAGGGCGACGACAACGAGACCATCGCCGAGCTGAAGTACGGCAAGGTCGCGCTGCACCGCACCGACATCGGCCGCGATCACGTCCGGCTCGACACGGACAACGCCAGCTACGTCGCCGAGAACGAAGCGGTGTACTCGGTCGAGACCGACGCCCGCGGACGCGATCGCGTCACGGTCTTCGACGGCTCGATCGAAGTGCGCACGCCGAACCGCACCACGCGACTGCGCCAAGGCGACTCGGCCAACGTCGACGATCGCGGCGCGTACGACGTGATCGGCGACCAGCGCAGCTCCGCCGACGACTTCGAGCGCTGGTTCCTCAACCGCGCCGAGCGCTTCGGCTCGTACAACAGCCGCTACATGGATCGCCGTCTCTCGTACTGGAACGACGATCTGGACGATCACGGCCGCTGGGTTTTCGTGACCGGCATCGGCTGGTCGTGGCGTCCGTACGTCGCGGTGGGCTGGCGCCCGTACTACAACGGCTACTGGTACAGCCGCAACAACTGCATGACCTGGGTTTCGTACGACCCGTGGGGCTGGGGTCCGTATCACTACGGACGCTGGGCTTACGATCCGGGCTACGGCTGGATCTGGGTGCCGGGCTACGGCTACTCGCCGGCGTGGGTGTACTGGACGTTCGGCTCCGGCTTCGTGGGGTGGGCGCCCGCGGGCTGGTGGGATTGCTATCGCCCGTACTACAACTGGGCCTACCAGCCGTACCGCGGCTACAGCGCGCGCCTGGGCTTCGGCTTCTACGGCCGCATGCGCCTGAATGACCTGGACATGCGTCCGTGGACGTTCATCGACTCGCGCAACGTGATCTCCAATCGCGTCGATCGCGCCGCCCTCACCGCCGACGCGGTCAAGCAGCGCCTCGGCCGCTCGCGCGACGGCTTCGTGACCGTGGCCGGACAAGGCGCCGCGCGCTTCACGCGTGAAGAGTGGAACGATCCGGCCGAGGCGATTCGCCGCCGCAGCGTGAGCGATCGCATGGGACGCAACACCGGCGCGGAGAGCGGTGCGCCTCCGACCGACGTCACTCCGTTCTTCCGCCGCGACGGCGACGTCTCGGGCAGCGTGCGCGAACGCATCGCTCGCGGCGCGGGTCGCGGCACGACGACCGGCGGCTCGACGAGCTCCGTCGCGCCCATCGGCGGCGGCAGCGTCGCCCCGATCGGACGCGGCAGCGTCGCGCCGGTCGGACGCGGAAGCTCCGCGCCCGTCGGCTCGGGCGACTCCGGTCGCGTGAGCCGCGGCGGCAGCGGTGCGACGACGCCGGCGCCTGCCGAGACTCCCGACGACGCTCCGTCCTGGCGCGATCGCGTCGGACGCCGCGGCGCCGAAGGCACGGGCACCGACACGGGCTCGGGCGCCGTCGACACGACGCCGTCCACCGGCACGTCGCGGGGCAGCACGGATACCTGGCGCCGCCGCGTTCCGCGCGAAGGCTCCGGCTCGTCCTCGGGCACCACTTCGACTCCCGGCGATACGAGTGCTTCGCCGGCGCCCGCGCCGAGCAGCGGCGGATCGAGCGACGTGCCGCGCCGCGTCATCGATCGCATCGGCGGCGCGCGCGTGTACCCGCGCGACAGCGGACGCGAGTCGACGGGCAGCAGCGGCGGCAGCAATAGCGGGAGCACCGATCGCGGCAGCGGACGCAGCACGACGCGCGACAGTGGCAGCAGCAGCGGCAGCCGCGGCGACCGCGGGTCGTCGTCGAGCGGCGGCAGCGTGAGCCGCGATCGCGGGAGCAGCAGCGGCAGCGGCAGCAACTCCAGCGGGCGATCCTCCAGCCCGCCCCCGGCCTCGCACAACGATGGCGGCAGCCGGAAGTCGGACGAAGGCAGCGGTCACGTGAAACGGGATTGATATGAAAAGGGCCGCCTTCGGGCGGCCCTTTTCGTTGCTGGTTGTTGGTTGCTGGTTCAAGGTGCGTCAGCGGGAGTGCGCGCCGTTCACGCAAACCCACCACGAACCAACGACCCAACAACCAGCAACGTGTCGACGCAGTCGACGTTAGAATCCCTCCCGAATGTCATTGCCCCTGTTCTTCGCCCTCTACTGTCTGGAGGCGGGGTTGTTCTTCACAGTCGTGCCGTGGACCAGCATCTGGACCGCGAATCCCATCCTGCATCACAGCGCCACGCTGGCCCTGTGGGCGGACAACGCATTCCTGCGCGGCTTCGTCTCCGGCATCGGCGTTCTCCACCTGATCCTCGGCGTGCGCGAGCTCTCCCGCGTGCTGCGCGCGCGGCGCAGGAGCACCTCGCCGTGACGCGCTTCCGCCGGCTGATCCTGCCGCTGGTCTTCGCGTTTCTCTTCGCCCTCTTTCACTGGGCGGTGCAGCGCAGCCCGGGCACGTTGAAGCGGGCTGAGCTCGATCCCGTCGTGGTCGAGCGCATCGCGCACTTTCTGGTGGTCCTGGCGGTCATCTTCTTCATCGTCCGCCTGCTCGATTTCCTGATCTTCGATCTCGTCTCGCGCCGCCGCAACGTGCGCGCGCCCGTGCTGCTCCGCGAGATCGTCACCATCGTGCTCTTCCTCATCGGCGTGGCTTGGGCCGTCTCGACGATCTTCGAGACGAAGGTCACCGCGCTTCTCACCGGCACGACCGTCCTGGCCGCCGTCCTCGGCCTCGCGTTGCAGGACACGCTCGGCAATCTCTTTTCCGGAATCGCGTTGCACCTCGAAGACTCCTTCGAGATCGGCGACGTCATCCGCACCGGCGAGCAGCTGGGTGTCGTCGAAGCGGTGCGCTGGCGCGGCACGCGGCTGCGCACGTTCGCGAACACGGTGGTCATCGTCCCCAACTCGATGCTCGCGCGCGAGCG
>DATLBM010000613.1:0-16856 GCA_035526885.1 Thermoanaerobaculia bacterium
CTGGTCACCGCCGCGAAGCTGATGCGCGAGCGCAAGCACGAGTTCTCCGCGGTGATGTGTCTCGAAGTCGGCAAGACCTGGGTGGAGGCGGACGCGGATACCGCGGAAGCGATCGACTTCATGGAATTCTACGCGCGCGAGGCCTATCGCTACGCCGGCGAGCAGCCCATCACGAAGATCGAATCGGAAGACAACGCGCTGGTCTACATCCCGCTGGGCGTCGGCGCGGTCATTCCGCCGTGGAACTTCCCGCTGGCGATCATGTGCGGCATGACCACGGCGGCCGTGGCCGCGGGCAACTGCGTCGTGCTCAAGCCCTCCTCGGACTCGCCTTGGATCGCGTGGTGGTTCTTCTCGCTGCTCGAAGAAGCGGGCATGCCGGCAGGCGTCGTGAACTTCGTCAGCGGCGGCGGCGGGGACGTGGGCGATCCGCTGATCCAGCATCCGCGCATCCGCTTCATCTCGTTCACCGGATCGCGCGAGGTGGGACTGCACATCAATGCCGAGGCGGCGAAACATCGCGAAGGACAGTTGTGGATCAAGCGCGTGGTCGCGGAGATGGGCGGCAAGGACGCGATCATCGTGGACCGCGAAACGAAGAATCTCGATGAAGCCGCAGCCGCGGTCGTGGCCTCGGCGTTCGGATTCCAGGGACAGAAGTGCTCCGCGTGCTCGCGCGCGATCATCGACGAGGCCATCTACGACACGATCGTGCCGATGATCGTGGAGAAGACGAAGAAGCTGCGCGTCGCCGATCCCACGACCGCGGACTCGCAGTTCGGGCCCGTCGTCAACGAGAAGGCGATGAAGACGATCAAGAGCTACATCGACAAAGGCACGAGCGAGGGCGGCAGGCTGCTGGCGGGCGGCGAGGTGCATCCGGAGGACGGCTTCTTCGTGGAGCCGACGGTGATCGCCGACGTCGATCCGCACGCCACGATCGCGCAGGAAGAGATCTTCGGGCCGGTGCTGGCGATCATCAAGGCCAGGGACTTCGACGACGCGCTGCACATCGCGAACGACACGCAGTTCGGCCTCACCGGCGCGGTGTTCACGGACAACGAGCAGAAGCTCGAGCGCGCGCGCGAGGAGTTCTTCGTCGGCAATCTCTATCTCAACCGCAAGTGCACGGGCGCACTGGTCGGCGTGCATCCGTTCGGCGGCTTCAACATGTCCGGCACGGATTCGAAAGCGGGCGGCCGCGACTACCTCGGCCTGTTCCTGCAGGCCAAGGCGATCTCGCGCAAAGTGGGAGCGCAGCCGAAAACGGTGGCGGAAGCGAAGGGATTCTGAAACGAGCGTTCTACGGGATCATCGCCGGTCTCGTGATCCTGGTCGTGGACGTCCGCAACGATCTGATCGTCGCGGACGTCCTCGGCTACCTGCTCATCTTCCTCTTCGTTCGCGCGCTCGCAGATCGGAGCTTTCGCTTCGCGCGCTGGTGCGCCCTGATCGCGGGCGTGGCCTCGTTGGTTGCGCGGTTTTCTTCCGCCGTCTGGCCATCGCTCCTGCAGGCCCTGTTCGAGGTGATCATGATCTTCTGCCTCTGCAGCGGCGTCGTTCATCTTGCCGGCGACAACGCCTCACTGGCCCGCTCGGCCGCGAATGCACGCGCACTGACCGTCGTCTCCGGCGTTCTGAACTTCGCGTACGCGATTCTCTTCTACGGCTTCACGATCGCCATCCCGCACGCGGGCGTGGTGCTGCTGGCATTCGGCTGGTCGGTCGTGGCGATCGTGGCGTCGGTGATGCTGCGCGCGGCTTCTTCATTTCCCGGTCGTTGACAGTCACGCGGGTCGTGGTGCGCTACAGTCGAATTCATGTTGGATCGCATTCGCATCGCGTCACCGTGTCCTGCCACGTGGGAACGCATGGGCGGCGACGAGCGGGTCCGCCATTGCACGCTGTGCGATCTCAACGTCTACAACTTCGCGGAGATGAGCGGCGACGAGGTTCGCGAGCTCCTTGCGAGATCAGAAGGTCGCGTGTGCGCACGGCTCTATCGCCGCGCCGACGGCACGATCCTGACGAAAGACTGCCCGCGGGGTGTTCGCGCTCTCCGGCAAAAGCTGTCGCAATGGTCCAGCGCCACGATGGCTGCGCTGATGAGTATGGCCGCGCTGGTCACCGGCTGCGCGACACTGCCGGCCAGCAAGACAAAGGTGAAACTCGAGGTCGAACGCACTGCCACTGCACAGCCGGCGTCGTTCACGGGTGTGGTGGGCGACAGGTCGGGCGCCCCGATGCCGGGCGTCACGGTCGTCTTGCGAAACGAGTCGGTGCCGCGCGAGATCCGGACCGTCACGGATTCCGATGGCGCCTTCGCGCTGAATTCGCTGAGCGAGGGACTGTATCGCGTGGAAATCGCGCTCGCCGGCTTCGACTCGGCGCTCGTCGAGCATGTCGCGCTGAAGCCGGGCGAGATCACGCATGCGCGTGTGTCCCTGCAAGTCAGCGCCTGGGATACCGTCACGGTGGGCGTGATCGCCGTCGAACAGGAGCCCATGAACGACAGGCTGACCACGACCTTCCCGGCAGACTTCCTGAAGAAGATCCCGTTCTGAACGTGCTTCACCGCGACGTCAGCCCGGCCATCGCCAGCGCCGCTTCCCACTGCGCGTCGAGCTCCAGCGCTGCCACCGATCGCTCGACGTAGTCGATGTCGAGTTTTTCGCGCTGCACGCGAACGACGCCGGCAGCATCGCGCAACTGACGCTCCGTTTCGCCCAGCTTCGCCCATTCCAGTTTCGAGATGAGCACATCCTCGGGACTCGCGGTTTGCATGAGAACGCCGGCGATCTCGACGACGGCCCGGCGTTGGAACTCACGCTCACTGAACGGCCTGCGCTTCTTGATGATGAGATCGATCTTCCACATGCCGTCGAAGTCGATGACGTTGAACTGCGACCGGCGCCTGAACGCATCGCGAGCTTCCTGGATGTTCGAGTAGTACTGCGATTCCGGCAGGCGGCTTAGAAGCTCCTCGAGTTGAGGCGGTGTCGGCGCGATGACGACGTCCAGGTCATTGGTCGCTCGTGGTTCACCATGGGCGGAGCTCGCAAACGAGCCGGTCACCATGTACGGGATTCCGAGCGACTGCAGGACATCACGCAGGCGCTCCAGGACCTCAGGAACACTCAACGCGCACCGTAGAGCATTCGACGCAATGTTTCGGCGACTTCCACATCCGTGTATTCAGGATTTCGGCGACGAATGCCGGCGATCGCGGTCTGCCGCACGGCTTCACTGAGGTTGACCGCGATCTGAGCGCGCTCCGCCGAGGTCAGCGAACGATACAGCTCGAACTGCTTCGTCTCGGCCTCTGACGACGTATCCGTGATGGGCACGCGAAAAATGTAGCACGGCGAAGCGAACTGTCATCGTATCCGGTCGAACACCTCCCAGTGCACGCGCGGAATGACCGCTCCGAGCGGGTTGACGCGATTCGTGTAGTCCGTCGGTTTCGGCCAGCGGCCCAGGCGCACGCCGACGGTGACTGTACCGACCGTGTTCGCGCTGATGTAGCTCTCGTTCACGTCGACGGCCACGAAGCCCGACCACCACGTCCCGAACTGCCGCGAGAAGCGCAGCGCCCCGCCCACGGTGTCGCTCGCTCCGGGTGCATGACGACGCAGAACGGCGACATTCGCATCGAGCCACCACGGTCCCGCAAGGTCGGTCTGCAGATCGATGCCGGCCGTGTCCACGACGTGCATCACGCGCTCGGTGGTCACGCCGAGGAGTGTGGTGGAGCTGAGGACGTCATTGGTGCGGATGCCTTTGCTGATGAAGAGGCCCGTCCGCAGCGTGGGCGTCAGCCAGTCGATGTTCGCCGTGGCTTCGCTCACCGAGCCCGGATTCAGTTCCGAGCGCAGCTTCGCCGTCTTGAAGCTGCCGCCGAGGGAGGCTTGCCAGGCCGGGCGGCGATACAGCATGGCCAGATCGAGCTCGCCCTCCTGGCGGCGCGGGTAGTACATGGCCTCGCCGCGTCCCTGCACGCCGAAACGGCGTCCCGGCCCGAACGCCGCGAGAATCTGACCCGTGGCGTCGACGGTGAAACCGCCCGTGGTGCCGGAGCCGAACGTCGGACCGACGGCCGCATCCAGTGCGGCGAAAAGCGGTGGCGCACAGACGTTGATGTCTTCGACGCTGGCCGTCAGCGCGACCGCTTTCAACGGAGAGGACGGATCGTCGGACGCGAAAGTGATCGTGGCGTTCTTCGCGCCGGACGTCGACGGCTGCAGGCGGATGGGAATGACGATGTTGCCGCCCGGGGCGACGGCGATCGGGAACGTCAGCACGCTCGGGACGACGAACTCGGGAGACGACGACGTGATGGCCGCGATGCGCAGCGGACACGTGCCGCTGTTGTTCACGGTGATGCCGAGGTCCTTGTGCGCGCCCGGCGTGGGACAGACGTTGCCGTAGTCGCCGGAGTCCGCGACGACCGTGACGATCGTGCCGCCGCCGGCGTTGCCGCCGGCCGTCACGGTGAGATGCGGGAAGCTCGGATCGTTGCTGTCGATGGTGATCGTCGACGTGCGCGGTCCCGTGAACGCGGGCGTGAAGCTCACCTGGAAGGGGAAGCAGAAGTCGTGGCTGATCGCGACCGGGTAGCCGCCCGATGACGGCGTGACGACGAACTCCGGATTCGACGACGTGATCGAGTCGACGGCCAGATCGCCCGCGCTCGTGTTGCACACGTTCATCGTGGTCGTTTGCAGCACGTTGCGGCACGAAGCGGTGAAGAGCGGCGGCGCGGCCACCTGAATCTCCGGCATCGCCACTTTCTTGAAGGTGAGGCGCCAGACGCCGCGCCCGCGCGTGCCGACGAAGAGGTTGATGTCGCCGCCCGGCGGGTCGTGATCAAAGTGCGCGTAGAACGGACGCGGGATGTGCGGAGTGCCCGACGTTGCGGGCGCGATCGGGTCGGTGACGAGCTGCCACCGCGTGCCGCCGTTCGTGCTGATGAAGACGCCGGAGTCCATACCGCCGGCGACGAGGATGTCGGGATCATGAGGATCGAACGCGACGAGCGAAGGCTGCGGATAGCCGCTGAAGTCGGTGAACTCGCGCTGTCCCATCCGGTTCGAATATGCGAACGTGCCGTGGCCGGTCATCAGCGCGTCGAGGGCCGCGAGGCCGGTCCACGTTCCGCCGCCGTTCGTCGTCATCACCATGCGCGGACCCGAAGCCGGAAGATGCGAGGCAATGATCCGCCGCGGGTCGTTCGGATCGACCGCGAATACGCCGAAGCCTCCCGGCGAGGGCGGATTGACTCGCACCCATGTGCCGCCGGCGCCGCTTCCCGTGTAGCGGAAGATGTCGCCGCCGCGATCGCCTTCACATCCGCCGCGCTTCACGAAGAAGACCGGCGTTCCGCCGTCGTTCGAGAGCTGGACGCCGCAGGCGTCGAACGGCGACGTGGCGGCTCCGAGTTGCGTCCACGTAATCGAGCCCGCGCCGATGTTGTTCGTCGTATACACGCCGCTGCTCGTGACCACCGCGTAGGCATTCGCGCCGAAGCGGACAATTCCCTCGAGCTGTTCCCATCCCCTGAGTATGCCGGGGGGATAAGTGGGAATCTCGGCGGCGCCTGTGAGGCTGGTCGTGCTGCGGAACATGAGCGTGTCGCGCGGGCCGTCGAAGCAGCAGACGGTGGTCAGCGCGCGCGAGGCGTCACCGCCGCTGTCGAATCCGTCGCAGCACCACTCCGTGTTCCACGAGATCGCGCCGGCGTTCCCGGCGTTGGTCGCGCCGAACGTCCCGTTGTCCTGATTGCCGAAGTAGATGTGCTCCGTCGTCGCGCCGGGGCGCGGGACGCCGGACATCGTGTAGTTCCACAACGCATGCGGGGTCACGTTCGGCTGCGCCCACGCCGGCGACTGACACCCGGGATGCGTCGTGCGCGTGTTGCGGTAGATGCCGCCGTCGGACGAGAAGTAGCGCGGGCACGCATCGTTCGCGACGCCGGGCACGAAGGCGATGTCACTGGTGTCGTCGTGACCTCCGACCGCGCGGGTCATGTTGCCGGCCCACGAGCCCGACCCGGCGCAGCGCTGCGCGCCTCCGGGATTGGGCGGATTGGGCGTCGTGCAGCCCGCGCGGAACAGAGTGATGTTGCCGAACCAGAGGTCATACGCGGCGCCGGCGCGTTGATTGGTGGCCACGAAGGTCGGCGTGCGTCCGCCGGAGGTCGGCGCGCTGTACATGAACGGCCACGTGGTGCCGCCGTCGTCGCTCTCGAAGACTGTATTGCTCTGCGCGACAAAGAGTACGTGAGCCTCGTCCGGCGAGGCCGCGATCGAGCAAAAGCCGCCGCCGAGCGTGCCCGGAACCGTCCATGTGGTGCCGCCGTCGGTGGAGCGCACATGGCCGTCTTCGCCGCAGGCGTCGATGATCCCGTGATGCACGGCGATCGAATAGACATCGTTGGCCCCATCACCCGGCGACGGGTCGACGAACGTCCAGGTCGTGCCGGAGTTCGTGCTCAGCGCGACGCCGCATGTGGTTCCGACGACGACGCGGCTCGAATTCGCGGGATCGATGGCGATGGCGAACGCTCCCAACTCGGTGCGACGATACGGTTCGCGGCATGACCCGGCCGGAGGCATGAAGCTGGCCGGCCGTGTCCACGTCGTTCCGCCGTCGGTGCTGATGTTCAGGCCCGAGCCGGCGTTCACGCGGCCGTCGTACAGCGAGGCCGCGAAGACCCGGTTCGGATTGCCGGGGTGGACTTTCACGTCACGCGCGGCCGTCGGCACATGGCCCGGCAGATGCGTCCATGTCACGCCGCCGTCCGTGCTCCGCCACAAGCCTCCGTACTCGGAGGCCACGAAAACGCGGTTGGCATTGGAGGGATCGATTCCGATGTGATTCACACGGCCGCCGCTCGCGGCATCGGCATCACTGGCGGTCGACCGGTCGGGACTGATGTCGCGGATCGTCACCGACAGTTGGGCGTCCGCGATGCCGGCGACGGCGACGAGCGACAGGACAAGGGCTCCCGCGCTGCTGCATCGCATCTCTTACCGCCTTTCGACGAAGTCGGCCGGACAATCCGGCGCCTGTGCCTTGATGGCCGGAGACACCAGCGGGCCCGCGGCCGTGCCGACGCGGACGCGCCAGATGTAGTTCACGCCGGGCACGAGATCTTCCACGGCCGCCACCATCTCCGTTGCGTCCTCCGACGGCGCCGACTCGGCCTCGCCGAGCTCGCGTTCGCGCGAACGGGGTCCTTCTACATCGACGAGCCGAATGCGAAACGCGGGGTTGGCCATCTCTGGCGCGCGCGCGTTCTCGTCCGAGCTTGCGCGAGCCGCGATGGCTCCCTGGAGCCGGCCCGCACGCGGCGATACCGGAAGTTGCACCGAGAGGCCTCGCTCGAATCCGTTCTTGTAGATCGTCGTCTCGATGACGAACGGCGTTGCGGCGAAGTCGATCGAGCGTGCGCTGAGCGACGATGCAGGCATGCTCCACCGGATGCGCGCGCCGGGCGTGCGCCGCTTCGTTTCGCTGCAGTAGGTCTCGACGGTGATGTCGAGAACCTCGGCCGTCGTGGCGCGCGCCTCGCGTTCCACCGCCTCCGTCGTGCTGCTGTTCGGAGGCTCGCGCTCGGCCAGCGTCTTCGAGTCTGCGGCCGGTTTTGCCGCGCATACCGTGAGGGCGCAACAGGTGAACGTGGTCAGAAGCAGAGAAGACCAGGACATGACGCACCTCGCTGAATACTTACGTACAGATGTAGGTCCGCAGTGGAGGAGCTGTCAATCGATCGAAGGGTGGAGGCGCGCCTCCACCCTTCGATTGGCCTAGTTCAGCTTGAACGTCACCGTCAGATTGAAGATCGTCGCCACCGGCTCGCCGTTCAGCGTGCCCGGCTTGAAGCGCCAGCGGCGGACTGCCCTCTCCGCTTCCTCCGAGAGGCCGGCGGGGAGTCCCTTGATCACCTTCACGTTGTCGACGTTGCCCTGCTTGTCGATGATCGCTTCGACGACGATGATGCCGGCGATCTTCGCTTTGCGGGCCGCGTCCGTGTAGTTCGGCTCCCCGCGGTCGATGACCACGGGAGCTTTCACGTTGCCGCCGACGCGGAGCGGTCCATCGGGAACGGGCGGGGGCGGGGGAGGCGGGGGCGGAGGATCGGGGACGACCGGCGCTTCCTTGCCGCCCGTGCCTTCGCCTTCCGTTCCGGTTCCCGTGCCGCCGACTTTGCCGCCGAGGACGCCGCCGATCTCGCCGCCCTGGACGCCGCCCAGGGTGCCGCCGTGCACGCCGCCGACTTCACCGCCGACGACGCCGCCCGCGACACCGCCTTCCACGCCGCCGGCCACTCCGGCGATCGCGTCACCCGGTCCGTCCGTCTCGCCGCCCGACGTTTCCTCGACCACCGGACCCGGATCCGGGAGGGTGGGCGTGGGGGTGGACAGCGGAGTGACCTTCGGCAGTTCCTTCGGGATCTCCACCGGAGGCGTCAGCGCCGACGATGTCATTGGCTTGGGGATCTCCACCGGCTTCGGCGTGGCGTGCTTCGGCGCGCCGCTCGACTTGGCCGGCGGCGGGGGCGGTGGAGGAGGCGGGGGCGGCGGAGCCGCGCCCTGCGAGACGAATGCGTTGATCGCCTTTTCGGCGTCGACTTTGTGCGTAGCCTTTTGGGTTCCGGCGTAAACGATGCCTCCGACGAGCATCCCGTGCAGCGCGAGGGACGCCACGGTGGCGCGCCATCCGCGCCGGTCGGATTTGTTTTTGCTGGATTCGAGCAAGTCCTTTTGCAGGTCCATGATGACTCAGTTATTTGCAAGCGGCTGACCACATTTTGCCCTTTTGTTATCAGTGACTTAGGGGCAGTTTTTCGGGTATCCTCCGCGCGTGCGCCGCGCTCTTCCGTTTCTCCTGCTTCTGGCCGCCTGCTCGAGCGTGAGACCGATCCCCGCGGCATGGAACACGACGCCCGTTTCGACGCGCATCCGCTCCATCGCGCTCGACGATCGCGGCAACGTCACGCTGGCGCCGCTGCTGCCGCTCGCGTCGCCGGTGCGCGTCGAGAACAATCGCCTCGTGCGCGACGGCAAGCGGCTCACCGAGCAGTTCGTGGCCATCGAGTCGTTCGATTACTCGGCGAAGAGTGACGAGGTGATTTTCTCGGCGCGCCGCGTCGCGGAAAACAGGGGCTTCGACATCGGTCTCGTCGCCGGCGACGGCAGCAAGACCAATTGGGCGCCCGCCGATCCCGCCGATGAAGTGATGGTGCAGTGGGCGCCGCGCGGCTACAAGGCCAGCTACGTCGTGCGCGCGCCGCTGGGCGACGTCGTGCGCACGCTGCACATCCCCTCGTCGTTTCAGTACGCGATCGACTTCGGTCCGGCCACGATCTACGACGTGGCGTGGGAGCCGAAGGGTGAAAAGTACGCGGTCGCGTATTCGACGATCGACGCCTCCGATCGCGTGGAAGTGCTGCGCTACGACGGCACGGATCGCGCCGTGACGCGCAAGCCGGACCTGAAGCTCGACGCCGACGTCGTCTCCTTCGCGCCCGGCGCCTTCGCGCTCCGTCCGCGCGATCTGCGCTACAGCGAGAAGCTGCCGGTCGTCGTGTGGCTGTCCGACCGCTTCGAATGGAGCGACGGCCGCTACGCGCTGATGCGCGGCGCGCGCGTGGCCCTAGTCATTGCGCACAAAGAAGATGAAGCGCTCCGGAAGGCGGTCAGTGCGACGTCATGGATGGACGCGGAGCGGACGTTCGTCGTGAGCACCGATCCCACCGTTCCCGCCGGTTACTACCGCTTCGACGGCCGGACGCTGGCCGCCGCACCCGCTGCTATACAATCCGTCGCTGCCGGCTTCATCGCAGATCAGTTGAAGAGGACCAGCCGCACGAATGGCAGCCGATGAGAGCGAGAAGAAGTCGACGATCCGCGAGTACTACGAAGCGCTGCTGATCGCGATCGTCTTCGTCAACTTCGCCCGGATTTTCGCCTTTCAGGCCTTCAAGATCCCCAGCGGCTCGATGGAGGACAACCTGAAGATCGGCGATCACATCGTGGTCAACAAATTCATCTATGGACCGCCCGATCCGCTGCTCTCCGGAGTGTTGCCCATCCGCGACATCCGCCGCGGCGACGTCATCGTCTTCCGGTATCCCGAGGATCCGGATGAGGATTACGTGAAGCGCGTGATCGGGCTGCCCGGCGAGACCATCGACATCCGCAACAAGCAGGTCTTCATCGACGGCCGGCCGCTCGACGAACCGTACGTGGTGCACATCGACCCGCGCGTGCTGCACGTCAACAACGCCTTCGCCTCGCGCGATCAGTTCGGGCCGTTCGCCGTGCCGCGCGGTCAATACTTTGCGATGGGCGACAATCGCGACAACTCGCAGGACTCGCGTTACTGGGGAACGGTGCCGCGCTCGATGATCAAAGGGCGCGCGTTCATGGTCTACTGGTCGTTCGACCGCCGTCCCGTCGACCGGCCCACCGTGCGCGAACGGTTGAAAGAGCTGGCCGAGGTGTTGTGGTTCCTTCCTTCGAAGACGAGGTGGGAGCGCACCGGCTTCATCGTCGACAGCAAGCACCACTATTCGCCCGGCGTCAGTGCCTATGGACACGACTGATCACGAGGATGCAACCGGCGCGCAGCCGGCGGAGATCGCGGACGGCACGGTCATCGACCGCAGCGCGCATCCCATCTCCCGGCGCAGCATCCCCGAGAACGTCCTGAAAGTTCTCTATCGGCTGCATCGCAGCGGCTATCGCGCGTATCTGTGCGGCGGCAGCGTGCGCGATCTGCTCATGACGCGCACGCCGAAGGACTTCGACGTGGTCACGGACGCGCAGCCCTCGGAAGTGCGCCGCCTGTTCCGCAACAGCCGCATCATCGGGCGGCGCTTCCGCCTGGTGCACATCATCTTTCAGGACCAGGTGGTGGAAGTGGCCACGTTCCGGAGCGAGCCGGAGCGGCCCACGCCCGAGGATGTGGAGAACGAAGATTTTCTGATCACGGACGACAACACGTTCGGCACGCCGCTGCAGGACGCGCGGCGCCGCGACTTCACCATCAACGCGCTCTTCTACAACATCTCCGACTTCTCGGTGATCGATTACGTGGGCGGTCTCGAGGACCTGCGCGCCGCGCGCGTGCGCGTGATCGGCGAGCCGGATCTGCGCTTCCGCGAAGACCCGGTCCGGATGATGCGCGCCATCGAGTTCGCCTCCCGCCTCGGCTTCGAGATCGAGGAGGCGACGTACCAGGGCATCCTCCGGCATCGCAACGACATCCTCAAGGCCTCGCCGCCGCGCGTGTCGGAAGAGATCCTGGAACTGCTGCGGCGCGGCTGGTCGCGCGGCGCCATCCGTCTGATGGTCGACACGGCGCTGCTCGAGCCGCTGCTGCCGGAGATCTTCAACGCCATCCGCGGCGACCGCGCGCCGTACTTCTGGAAGATGCTGGAAGTGCTCGACCGCACGGTGCAGGCGGGACGGAAGGTCTCGGACGCGGTGCTGCTCTCGGTGCTCATGCTGCCGTGGGTGATGGACGAACTGGAGCGCGAAGAAGTGCGCCGCGCCGCCGGCGGAAGGATGCGCATCGGCGAAGTGATCACGTTCATCCGCGATCTCACGCAGCCGCTCTGTGCGCGCATGGCCCTCGCCGCGGGCACGCGTCATCAGATCGAGCAGGCGCTGGAGACGCTGTGGCGCCTCCTCGAGCCGCCCTCGGACCGCCGCGCGCAGTTCCGCGCCGTCTACCGCGAGCCGTTCAACGACGCGCTGGCGCTGCTGGAGCTGTTCGCGTTGTCGTCCGGTCGCTTCGTCGACGTGTTCCGCCAGTGGCAGGCATTCGCCAACCGCGTGCGCCGCGCGCAGGAGGAAGGCGAAGCCGCAACAGCGCCCCGGCGCCGAAGGCGCAGGCGGCGGTAGGCGAGTCGACGAGTCTTCGAGTCGTCAAGTCGTCGAGTCGTCGAGTCGTCGAGTCGTCGAGTCGGACGGGCCTCACAGTCGCATAGCCTCATAGGAGCGTACGCCACCGGTTCTCCTATGAGACTGTGAGACTCTGAGACTATGAGACTCTGATCCTCGACGACTCGACGGCTCGACGACTCGACGACTCGTCGACTCGACGACTCGACGACTCGTCGACTCGGAGACAACGCAGTGACGCCCATCTACCTGGACCACCACGCCACCACCCCGTGCGATCCGCGCGTTGTCGAGAAGATGCTCCCGTTTTTCACCGAGCACTTTGGCAATCCCGCCTCGATCGCGCATCAGCACGGACGCAAGGCGTCGATGGCGCTCGAGGATGCGCGCATCGCCATCGCGCGGTTCCTCGGCGTGCTGCCGCCGGCGATCTACTTCACCGCCGGCGCCACCGAGTCGAACAACATCGCGCTGAACCTCGTCCGCGACGGCGAGCATCTCGTCACCAGTCCCACTGAGCACAAGTCCATCCTCGTTCCGGCCGAGGGGAAGAACGTTACGTGGGTGCAGCCGGATCGCGAGGGACGCATCACGCCTGACGCGTTGCGCGCGGCGCTGCGGCCCGAGACGCGGCTCGTCTCCATCGAATACGCGAATGGCGAGATCGGGACCATTCAGCCCATCCCCGAGCTGGCCGCGATTTGCCGCGAGCGGAAGATCTTCTTCCACACCGACGCCACGCAGGCCGCGGGCAAGATCCCGCTCGATCTGGCCAACGTCGACCTGGCCTCGTTCTCCGCGCACAAGGTCTACGGACCGAAAGGCATCGGGGCGCTGTTCGTGCGTCGCGGCGTGCGCGTCCTGCCCGTGATCGTCGGCGGCGGACAGGAGCGCAACGTGCGCTCCGGCACCGTGAACGTGCCCGGCGTCATCGGCTTTGCCGCGGCGCTGCAACTCTGCGCCGAGGAGATGGCGGAAGAGGCGTTGCGGCTGGCGCAACTGCGCGATCGGCTCCGCGACGGGCTCCTGGAATCCATCGACGGCGTTTCGATCAACGGCGCTCGGGAGTTAAGATTGCCGGGGAACCTCAACGCCAGCTTCGAGCGCATCGAAGCCGACTCGCTCATCATTGCCATGAAACGCTTCTCGCTCTCCTCGGGATCGGCGTGCAGTTCGGGGGAGAAAGGACCGTCGCGGGTGCTGAAAGCGATCGGACTGGACGACGACGCGGCCATGGGCTCCATTCGTTTCGGCCTCGGCAGATCGAACACCGCGGAGCAAGTCAACATGTTGATCGACGACCTTCAGCGCGTGGTCCGCAGACTGCGGGAGATCGCGCCCGCATGAACGGCACCGAGCCCGGACGCATCCTCCTCGTCGATCACTCGCGCGGCTCGCTGATCTTTCAGGAGACCATCCTCCGCCGCCGCGACATGCAGATCGCGACGGCGCTCGCGGGCTCCGAAGGCCTGGCCAAGGCGCGCATGGAGAAGCCGAACCTGATCATCTTCGGCTACGACCTCTTCGACATGGCCGCGCCCGAGTTCTGCCGGGAGATCCGCGGCGACGACTCGACGAAAGCCATCTCACTGCTCCTGGTCTGCGATCGCAATACGCCCGATCACGGCGACCTCACGCTTTCCGCCGGCTGCAACGACATCATCTTCCGCCCGCTGCAGAAGCCCGAGCTGGACGAGAAGGTGGAGCGCCTGACGCGCATCCCGGTGCGCCGCCAGCTCCGCACGATCACGAAGATCGAAGTCTCGATGGAGCACGACGGCCGCTTCCTCCTCGGCCGCAGCGTCAACATCTCCTCGAACGGAATGCTGGTCGAGGTGCAGCGCGCGATGCCGCAGGAAGGACCGGTGCGAGTGCACTTCTACCTGCCCGGCGATCCCAAGCCGCTGCAACTGCTGGCCGAGGTGCTGCGGGCGGAGTTCGTGGGGGCGATGGCCAAGTACGGGATGCGTTTTCTCAATCCCACCGAAGAAGATCGTGAGAGGATTTCGCGCTTCGTGCACCGCTTGCGGTCGCGAGAAACGATCTGATGCCCACGCCCGTCGAAATCGCCATCGCCGCGGCGCGCGAGGAAGACTTCCTGCGCGCCATGACCCTCTTTCTCGACATCTACGGCACCGAGGATGCGCCGCCCATCCGCACGCCGAAAGACGCCAGCGGCCTGTCGTGGTTCGGGGTCTCGCTGGCGTTGATGCAGAGGAAGTTCAAGCCCGCCATCGACCTCTGCAAACGCGCCATCGATCTGGAGTTCTACAACGGCGATCACTACGCCAACCTGGCGCGCGTCTACATCACGGCAGGCAATCGCAAGAAGGCGCTGGAGACGGTGGAGCAGGGACTGAAGCTCTCGCCCGAGCATGAATACCTGCTGTCGGTGCGCAGGAGCATGGGCGTCCGCGCCCGTCCGGCGCTGCCGTTCCTCGACCGCGCGCACCCCATCAACGTTTCGCTGGGGCAGTCGCGGCACGCGAAGAAGGTCGCCGACAAAACGAAGAAGAAACCCTAGTCGTATTCATCCGAGCCCTGAACCCAGATGAACGACTGCAGGTCGATCATGTCCTTCGGCCGCAGATCCGCCTGATCGCGGCGGATCGTCTCCGCGAATTCGTGCAGCGATGCGTACGTGTCCGGATTCGGCTTCGAGCGATAGTCGAACGCGATGCCGTATTCGCCCGCGGCGACGCGCGTGACGTTCGGCTTGAGGAAGATGTGCCGGTCCGGTTGGGCGATGAACGGGAAGACCGTTACCAGAGGCCAGGTCAGCACGCGCGTCTGCTTGCGCGGCAGCGCGCCGACGACTTCCACCCACTTCTCGAAGGACTGCCCGCCGTGGAGGAAATCGTAGAGCCCGCGCGCGAAAGCCTCCGCGCCTTCGGGGGATTTGACGGCATCGCGCAAGGCCATCTTCTCGAACGAAAAGAGCAGGTTCGTCTTCCCTTCGATGCGCGCCGCGCGCTGTGCGATCTCCGTGAACTCGCCTTTCTTCAGAAGCGAGCGGAACGGGATCTGGCCGAGCTGTTCCTCCCATTGCTCGTGCGCGGTCTGTTTGTAGCCGCGCTCCCAATCGAAGTACGTCTCGTCGCGGAAGCCGTCGGGGAAGAAGCGGAGGAACTTGCGGCGGCAGCGTTCGGCGGCGGGCGTGAGGCGCGGGCGCTTGCGGGCGGCGGTGCTCATGCCCTGTGAACAGTGCACACGCTTTGCCGGTTCGGGGACAAACGTGGCGACGGACTTCAGCCCGTCGCCACGTTTCATTATTTCCGCTCGTACTTCCAGTTCCGCGACTTCCCTTCGCTCAGCCACTCGATCGTCTGCGCGATCCGCTTCTGCTGCGTCGCCTCCTGCTTGGCCTCGGTGATCCACTCGATGTACTCGCGGCGGTGCGACGGCGGGAAAGCGTCGAAGTGCTTCTTCGCGGCGGGCGATTTCTTCAGCGCCGCCGCCAGCTCGGCGGGCACTTCCGCCTCGCCGCGTAACTCGCGTTTCGGACGCGCGGCTTTCACGCCTTCCTCATTCAGGCGAATGGCCTCGCGCGCGTACGCGACCATGTCCTTTTCCTTCGGCAGCTCTTTCAGATCGCGGATCTTCAGCCCGCCCATCGACGTCTCGCCCGCGGGCGGGATGATGCCCAGCGGATCGTTCATGAGCTGGCCCTTCCAGAAGCCCCAGCTCACGTGCTCCTTGAACGCGGCCATCGAGCCGATCAGGCCCTTGTATTCAAAGTGCGGGAAAGACCACTTCATCGTCTCCGCGACGTCCGGATGCGCCTTGTGAAACGCGGCGCGGATGCGCTCCAGGATCGGCCGCGCGAACGGCGCCGCATTCGCGATGTAACGATCGACTTCCGGCGAAGTGTTCTTCATGTCGATGAGTCTACAATGCGCGCCAATGACCGCAACGGGACAGACCGCCGCCGAGTTCTGGGACCGGCAGCACCAGGCCGTGCAGGCGCCGTACTGGGCCTCGTATCCGCTCGTGCGCCGCTACGTGAATGAGCTCATCACCGACGCGTGGTGGGCCTATCCGACGCACGCCTTCAAAGCCGCGTGGGGATACAAGCCGCTGCCGCGCGGGCTGTCCATCGGCTGCGGCACCGGGAACCTGGAGAAGGACCTGCGCTGGATGCGCATCTGCGAGGAAGTGGATGCGTACGACGTCTCGCCGGAGTCCATCCGCCTGGCGCGCGAGCGCATGGAGAAAGAGCCGTTCGACAACGTCCGCTTCGAAGTGGCCGACGCGGAGCGCATGTCGTATCCCAACGATCACTACGACGCCGTGTTCTTCCACGGCTCGATGCATCACATCAGCAACCCCGCCGCGCTCCTCGACAAGATCCTGCCGGCGCTGAAAGTGGGCGGACTGATCTTCCTCGACGACTACGTCGGCCCCACGCGCGACGAATGGGGCGACGAGCATCTCGTGCACGCGCGCGCCGCGTACGACGCGCTGCCGCCGTGGTGGCGCACCAACGACCGCCTCCTCGCGCCATACGACGCCAGCGATCCCTCGGAGATGATCGCCTCCAGCTCGATCCTTCCCGCGGTGCGCCGGCGTTTCTTCATCGTGTGGGAGCGCCCGTACTGGGGCAATTTGCTCTATCCCGTCCTCGCCCAGGTCGACACGTCCAAAGCCTCGGACATGGAGCGCGACCGCATCATCACCACCCTCATCGAGCGCGAGAAGCAGCTCGTGAAAGAAGGCGCCTTCGCGCATCCGCTGTACACGTGGCTGGTGGGTGCCAAAGTCGAGGCGCGATGAAGGTCGTCATTCCTGATGACTATCAGGACGCGGTGCGCCAACTCGATTGTTTCGCGAAGCTCGCCGCGCACGACGTGAAGGTCTACAGCGACAGCACGATCGATGACGACGTCGAGGCCTTGGTGCTGATTCGCGAGCGGACGCCGGTCACCGCGGAGCTGCTCGATCGAC
>DATLBM010000614.1:0-16933 GCA_035526885.1 Thermoanaerobaculia bacterium
GTCACGGGGCCGAAGGTGCGAACGGCCGCGACGTCCGGCGTGAGTTGGATGTAGGGCTCGTGACGGCGTTTGCCGTTGAGGAACAGGACGTTGTCGCGCATTTGAATGGTGTCGCCGGGGCCGGCCACGATGCGATACAGATGGCCGTAGCGATCGCGGTACGCCACGACGTCGCCGACCCTCGGCTCGTCGAACAGGTACGCGAGATTGTTGACGACCACACGGTCGCGTGCGTGCACGGTGGGACTCATCGCCTTCGTCGGAACCCGAGGAGTGGCCACGAGGAATCGCAGGCACACGAACAGGAGAACGCCAGGCACGACGATGCATACCGCGACGATCCACGCGCGGCGCTGGCTGCGTCGCAGTTCGTGCTCCTGGTCCATGCGGTCATCGTACGCCGGTGGCGGCGTTCCACACTCCGTCCACCACCCGCGCCATGCGCCGGTAGTCGAGCGTGGCCGCGGTGTCGCGCGACGTGTGGTAGTTCGGGTTTCGCAGGAATGCGGTGTCGGTGATCATCACGGCCGGCCAGCCGTGGCTCCAGTAGTTGCGGTGATCGGACGCGTCGGACGTTTCGCGCGGACCGCTGAAGCTGACCACCGCAAGATCGGAGGCGCCGGACATCGCGCGCTTCACCGCGCGCGCGAGACGGCGATCGCTCCAGCCGCCGGCGACGCCGATGAAGTCTCCGCGGTTCGGGTAGATCGCGGCGAAGAGGGGATTCGGCCAGGTCTGCTGCTCTGAGAAGTAGCCGATCATCTCCAGGCAGATCATGCCGCGTACGTCCGTGCCTTCGAGCGACTGCGCGTGAATGGCGCTGCCCATCAGCTCCGACCCGAAAAAGGGCGGCTCCTCGTTGGCGTAGGCGACGAGCATGATCCGATGCTGCACGTGGCTCTCGCCGAGAAGGCGCGCCAGCTCGAGGAGGCCGGCGGTGCCGCTGGCGTTGTCGTCGGCGCCGGGCAGGGGACCGGTTTCGGAGAAGGCGTCGTAGTGCGCGCCGATGACGAGCACCGCGCCGCGATCGGGGCCGAACTCGGTGATGACGTTCTCGTAAGTGCCGAATTTCTGCGACGAGGTGCGTCCTCCGGCCGCTCGAAAGCGCGACTCGATGTACCGCGCCGCGCGCGCGAGATTCGCGCCGGCGCGTGGGCGCGCATCCTCCGTGAGAAACCGCACGTGCTTTTCGAGCTCGCTTGGATCCGCGTGAACCGTGCCGCGCCACGTGTCCGCGATCAGCACGGGCTGCCGCAGTGCGTACGCCAGCGCGCCGAATCCCAGCGCCGCCAGCGCCAGCACCGCGACCGCGATCCTCAGCAGCGAGCGAAGCAAGGGCACTCCCGTTTGACGAACGATGGCGTTGTTGGTGGCGGCTGGCCGCGAAGCGCTGCAACCTTTCGGCGCGCCCTCGTATGAAATTCCTGCACAATTGCGAGCCTCATGACGGACCGTCTGCGCTGGATCGCCGAGCGGGTCACCACGGCGGCGTTGCTGCTCGCTGCAGTGGCTTTGCTCGTCACGCCGCGCCTCGTCGCGCGGATCACCGGCGTGCGCGAATCGCCGCGGCTCGCCGCTCCCGACGATCTGCCGCCGCTCTCGAAGGAAGATGCCTCGCCGTTTTTCGCAACGCGCAATGAGATCGAGATCCGCGTGGCCGAGGCCACGACGCTGCGGCAGTTCCTGGACCGGAACCGGCTGAACAAGCCGTATCACCGCGAACAGATCGTCGGTCAGCTCGGCACCGCCAGTCCCGAGGCGCCGATCGCCGCCGGCACCGTGTTTCATTTGTCGCTGACGCCCGTCGCCGCGGACGTCCCCGGCGCGCGGCCGAAGGCGGAGGAGACGCAGTGATGCGCTTCCTCTGCAAAGACTGCTGGATCGCACACGACGACGAGACGCTGCTGGCGCGTTGCAAGCGCTGCGAGGCGAACACGCGCATCCAGCGGTTCGAGCCGCTGGGCGCGAAGCGCGGACGCAGCGTCGCGCGCGGGCCGCTCGTCTGCAAGCTGCACCCGACCGAGCCGCTGGACGTTTTCTGCGGCGAATGCGAGCGCAGCGTCCCGCCGCGCACGATCGTCGGCGACCGCTCGGTCATGGCCGTCCTCGGCGACACCGCGTCGGGAAAAACGTCGTATCTCTGGATCCTCAGCGAGCAACTGCGCCGCGGCCACGACGGCATCTTCATCCGCCAGGGCCTGGGCGACTCCGACGAGCAGATCGCGAAAGCGGCGCGCATGATCTTCGACCGCGGTCGCATGGCGGCCACCGAGCCCACCGACGCCGACGTCCGCAATTACGCCTGGGAGCTCGCCCTCGGCGATCGTGGCACGACCGTCATCGCCTTCCACGACGCTGCGGGCGAAGTGTGGAACGAGCTGGCCGGCCTCTCCCGCACCACGTACGACCGCTTCTATCGCTATCTCGATCTCGTCGGCAGTCTCGTCTTCGCCATCGACGGCGCGCATGTCGCGGCCTCGCTCGAAGCGCAAGCGCGCGGCGGCATCGTCCCGCCGCAATCGCGCAAGGCGCAGACGAACGAGCTGGAGATCGTCGATGCCGTCGCGCGCAGATTCCGCGCGCGCGGCGAGCGCGTGCCCATCGCCGCGGTCATCACGAAGGCGGACATGCTGTGGGATCGCGAGGAGTACGCCGCGTTCCGCGAGGACAGCGGCGCGGGCGCGGAGGCGATCGGCAAATCCGTTCGCGACCTGCTCATCCAGTCGGGCCGCGTGGCGCTCGTGCGCGCGCTCGAAGAGACGTTCGCGCCGGTGATGTACTTCGCGATCTCCGCATTCGGACACTCGATCAGCGAGCCGTTGCGCATCGAGGACGTGCGTCCCTCACGCGTCGCCGAGCCGCTCCTCGCACTCCTCGGCAATCTCGTGACGCGGGTGTGATCGATGCCCGAAGCCGAGATTCTGCATCGCCTCTACACGAACGCCGCGGAAGCCGGCGCCTCCGATCCCGCCGCCGGACGCTTCGTCGCGGTCGAGCGCGATGCGTCCGAGGTCGTGTCGAAGGAAGTGCTGCGCGCGCTCGATGACCTGCTGAAGAAAACGTCGCCCTCGACGACACAGACCGGCTGGGTGGTGCGGCGCTTCGTCGATGGAAAGAAGATTTATGGATGCGTGATCGCGTCGCACGGCGATCTCGTGCAGGCCGCGGACGAACGCGACGGCGTGCTCAATCACGCGCGGCTCGTCGCGATCGACGGTCCGTCGTTCGATGCATCGGCGCTGATCGAAGCGGCGCGGGAGTTTCCGGAGGCGGAAGTCTGCGCGGTGCCGGCGGGGGAGCGCTTGCGCGCGTACGTCGATGCGGTCAGCAGCGAGGCGGCGACGCTCGTCCGTCCCGTGACGATCGGCGAATTGCAGGACGCGCCGCAGCTGTACGAATTCCTGCTCGCGTGCGTGGCCACGCTCCACCAGAACCGCATCGCGGTGAAGATCGCCAACACGAAGGTCGAAGATCTCGCGCGCGCCTGGGCCGCGTTGCCGCTCGCGCTGCAGACGCAGACGTCGTGGGCGGCCGGAGTCAAAGACGGCTGCCCGGTGAACGTGCACTTCTCGGCGACGGAAGGGAAAGCGCCGTCGCACGTCGGCTCGAAAACGCTGAACGACTGTGTGAAGGAGTACGTGCGCCTGATCGGTGCGGCGCCCGACACGGTCAGCGCGTTTCTCGCGAACCCGGAACTGCGCGATGCGAGTGCGTTCGCGACCGCGGTGAACAAATCCGCGCTCGCGCCCGAGCTGAAAGCTGTCGCGGGAAAGGAAGAGATGGCGAAGAAACGCAACGACTCGTGGCAGCCGCTCGACGACGACTCGCGCTCCGAAGTGAACCGGCAGCTCAAGGCTTCCGCTGAACTGCTGCGCCGCGAGATGGACGAGCGCCTGCGAACGTTCGAAGAGAAAATGCGCGCGCAGTCGCCGGCACAGCAGCAGCGGAACGCATTGCTTCCCATGTGGATTGCCATCGCCGTGTTGCTGCTCGCGGTCCTGTTTCTCGGATATCGCTCGTTCACGCGGCGGCCGCCGGCGCGGAGCGTCGATCGTCCGGCCACTGCCTTGCAGAACGATGTCCCCGAGGACGAGCCGGCACCGCGGCCTGAGCCCGACACGCCGGCGAGCTCGCCGGCACAGCAGGCCATCGCCAGCGCGCAATCGACGGGGCGTTGGGCGGACGAATTCAAATCGCTGCTCGAGAATGATTCGGCGTCCGTCGCGGCGCTCGTCGCGGAGTTGGCGCAGGAGAGTAAGTCTCAGCCGCTCGCGAGCTTTGCGAAACGAATCGAAACGCTCACACCCGCGCAGCGCGACCAGCTCCGCGCATTGCTCATCGACGCCCTGGCCGCGAAGTTCAATCCGAAAGAGAAGATCGACGGCAAGCTGGCCGACGTCGACGTCGCTGCTCTGAAGAAAGAGTACGGCGTCACGAGCACCAGCAACGATGCCTCTTCGAAGGCGCTGCAGAGCGAGATCCTTCTGCGGTGGATCGCGGAGCGCGAACGATGACCCTGCACCGCATCGAGCACGCGATCGTCATGGACACCGACGACGTACCGGGTCGCGGCGGCTACGCCGTGGTGGGCATCTCGCCGCGCGTGTCGCCGGCGGAGCGGTCGTTCATCGCCAGCAACTTCGGCATCAGCGACTACCTGCACGATCCGAGAACCGAGCCGCGCATCTTCTACAGCGCCTTTCGCATTCCGGGCAGCGAGCGGCGCGCCTTCGTGCGGCGCTTCGCGCGCGGCAACGAGTTGCGCCGCAACAACACGCAGCGGCGGCTGATCGTGCACACGCTCCTGCTCGACGAGAGCGTCTGGAACGAACTGCACGCGTTGCCGTGGCTGCTGCTCAACGCGAACGTGCGCCTCGAAGGGGAGACGCAATGGAGCCGCCTGCGCGCCGAGTCTCCGTGGAGCGACGACGGCACGACGCTGCCCGCCCTGGAATGGGACAGCGAGGACGGCGCCGGCGCGAATGCGTGGAAGCGCGTCACCGATCGTCTCGCGCTCATGAATCAGGAGCAGCCGCACGAGCTCCTGGCGCGCATGATCACCGCGCTCTCGCAGCGCCCGCGCATCACGTTGCCGCAGGACCCGGGGCGCGAGTGGGCGACGATGCTGGCCTGGTCGATGCTGCCGCGGCGCGACCGCGACGAGCTGGCCTGGACGCAGCACGATTCCATGAATCTCTCCGGCATCTCGTTCGCGATCGCCAACGCGCCCGGCGGCGACTTCGATCCATCGCAGATCCAGCCCGCCGCGTTCGCGCACGAGCTCGTGCAGATGAACGTCGCCAGCGACGCCTCGTGGCTCGACCTGCAGCGGCGCACGAAAGAACATCCGCTCAGCATTCGCAATGCGGCCGATCTGCACGAATGGGGGAAGTGGCGCAATGCACTCCTCGATCTGCAGCGCCATATCCACGACGCGGACGCCGGCGATCGCATGACCGCGCTGGCGCGCGCGGCGAAGAATCCGCGCGCGGGCTGGATCGATGCCGAGGAAGTGCTGCGCCTGGTCTGGACGAACGTGAGCAGCGAGGTCGCCGCGACGCAGTGGGGACAGCGCCTGCGCGAGAGCGGTCTGGCGAAGATCGTCTTTGCGGCGGTGCCGTTGCAGTCGTGGCTCGCCGAGGCCGCGAAGAACGTCGGCGCGGACGCATTGATCTGGTTTTTCCTCAGCGGCGGCGGCGAGGACGAGTCGGCGAGCGGCACGCGCACCGCGCTCGCGGAGTGGATCGCCGGCGCGCGCCCGCGTCTGTCGTCGGAACGCATCGCGCAGCTGGCCTATCTGCTGGCGAAAGATGGCTCGCACGCGCTGAAGCCGCTCCTGGAAGTGCTGCTCGAATCGCGCGACGGCTTGACCGCGCTCACCCGCGCCCTCGGCCGTCACGCCAGCGGTGACGTGGAGCTGATGCACGCCGCCGCACCGATCGTGGTGCAGCGCGCGTCCGCGAAGGCGCTCGCCTTTCTCCGCGATGTCTTCGTGCCCCGCTTCGATCCGAAACGCCTCGACGTCGCGCTGGCGCGCCCGATCGCTTCCGCTCTGCGCGAGGACTCCGGCGCCGTGGCCGCGTTCCTGCGCAGATTGCCGGCGGCCGTGGCCGGACCGGTGGCCATCGGTCTCGCCCAAAGCGGCGAGCCGGCCGGCGTCTGGCTCGACGTGCTGTTGCGTATGGCGCGGCCGATCGACGAAGCGAACGACACGAATGCGGCGGGCGATTTCGCGAAGATGGTTCGCGAGCTCTCCGCGCGGCATCCGAATCTCGACGGCGCGATGCCGCTACTCATCGACTTCATCCGCGGCAATCCCCGCGCACGCGAGGCCATCCGCGCCATCGTGCTCCTGCTGCGGCCGGTGTGGCGCTCCGATCCGCATTTCCCCCGCGCGCTGGTGTCGCTGCTCAAGCGCGCGCCGAACGTGATCGCGTGGGAAGACGTGGTCGTGGCCTACGCGGACGACGAGAGCGGCGACGTGTCGGAGCTCGCGGCGGAGTGGTGGATGCTCATCGATCCCGCCGTCGCGACCCGCAGCGCGTCGCTCATCGATCGCGTGCAGGGCGAGCCGCGCCAGCGGCTGGTGGCCTATTGGAAGGACCGCCTCAACGAGCTGAAGCCGTCCGCGGGAACGGACAAGCTCCTCGGACTCGTGCAGCACACGTCGAAGTCCTACGACGTCGAGCGCGATCTCGCCGCCCGCGACATCCGCCTCGGCAACGCCGACGTGCAGACGTTGAATCGTCTCGAAGCAGCACTCCATCGCCTGCACGGACCGAACAGCACGCGCAAGTTCCGCGATGAACTGGACGTCTTTCTCGGCGAAGGAAAGGTGACGCGCGCCGCGCGCGCGCTGAAGCTGTTGGCGAGCGACGACTGCCATCCGACCGTCAAGGTGGTCTTGCTGCAGTCCGTGCTTCCCGACGTGCTGCTCTCCCTCCGCGGGCGCGACTGGGAGGAAGTGCGCGCGCAGACGCGCGACGGTGAGCTGCTGAGCCCCGGCGTCGTCCCGCGCCTCGCATACGCGCTCGGCGCGCGCGCCACGCGCAGGGCGATCGATGAGTGCGAAGCGGTGTGGAAGCGCAGCGGTCGCAGGGATGCGCTCGAGGCACTGCAGGCCGGCCGCGCCACGCGCGGTCCGCTACAGTGGCTGGCGCGCAGGATGAGGATGGCGGATGCCCCGATATCGATGTGAGAACTGCAACGAGCCGCGCGATGCGGCCGTTTGTCCGAAGTGCGGCGCGGATACGCGCCTGCTCGACGACGCCGCGCTCGACGACCTCGTGTCGCGCGTGAGCCGGCAGGCCGCGGCCGCGGAGGCGCCGAGGCCGAAGCCGGCCGCACCGGCGGTCGAGACGCCGCGAGCAGACGCGCCGCCGCCGCCCGCACCGCATTCGCCGTCCGTCGCCTCCGCCAACGCGATCATCGGGCTCGATGAGTTTCACGCACTGCTCGGACGCGGGACCGAGGCGGTGATCATTTGCGGCGCGGCACGGACGGGCAAGTCGGAAATCGCCGCCGGATACATCCGCGCCAACACCATCTACCTCGGCAAAGCCCAGAACGTGACGCTTCGCGCGGTGCTGCGCACCGAATACGCGCTGGGCGCCACGAACCCGGACGAAGTCTGGTACCAGGTCATCGACGACCAGCGCGCGTTCCTCGATCCCAGCGGCGAGTTTTTCCGCCGGCTCTCGCCCGACGAGCGGCAGCGCCACGGCCTGCCCGACGTCACCGACGAAGACTTCGCCTTCATCCAGCGCGCGGTGCGGCAGCTGGCCGGCATCGTCCTGGTCGTCGATCTCACCTCCGCGGTCGATCCTCGCGCGGCCGCGCCCTGGCGCCGTCAGGAAGACGATCTGAAGTTCGTGCTCAGCGCGTTGCGGTGGCTGCGCTTCGACCGCCTGGCGCGTCCCGAGACGATCGGCATCTCCACGAACATCGCCAGCCGCGTGTCGACGCTTTCCCGCATCGACAAACGCGTGCTTGTGCTCTTCTCGAAAGCCGATCAACTCGGCGGCAAGTTCACCAACCAGTCGCCGCTCGACTTCGCACGCAAGCGGTTGCCCGTGCTGCACGCCGCGCTCATGACGCACGCGCGCCGGTTCCGCTACGACTTCTGCAACACGATGATCAAGACCGAGAGCGGCGATCAGGCCGTCGATCCGTGCGGCGTGCTGCTGCCGATGACGTGGCTGCTCGACCGCTCGTTCTCGTGGCTCCCGCAACTGCCGACGTCGATGATCGGGGGAGGGAAGTGAAGCGGCAGATCCGCTTTCCGGATCGCGTGTGGTTCCGGCCGGTGCTTGCGTTGACGGTCGTCATCGCCACTGCCGCCGGCTGGTGGTTTTACTCGCGGCAGATCGCGAAGCGCAGCATCGAAGGCGCGCTCACCGAGGGTGCGCGCGAGGAGCTCGCGGCTCTGCAGGTGCCCGCGCTGCGGACAGCCGAAGTGGAGCGCGGTTGGGTGGCCGAGGGATTCTCGAGCGAGTACCTCGTCGCGCCGGTGGGGCCGATGCCGTGCGCGGCGCTCGTCGACGCGGTTCCGCCGAACCAGCGCAACACGATTCGCGAGGCGCTTGCGGCCGCGAATCAAACGGACGAAGACGTGCGCATCGAGCAGCTCGCGGCGATCAACGACTCCGCGTCGGGAAACCTTCTCGTCGCGCAGATGCTGGGCACGGCGCTCATCGATGCGGGCCGTTATCCCGAAGCCGAGCGCGTGCTCACGCGCGCGCTCGAACAATCGCCGGAAGACGACACGATCATCCGCGCCGCGCGCGTGAACATGGCGCTCGATCTCGACGATCGCGCCGTCTCCACCGTCATCCACGTCCACCACGCCCTGGGCGTCGCGCGGCTCTCGCAATCATCCGCGGAGCCGCCGTGGGTCTCGCTCAAGAACGTCATCGGCTCGGTCAAGCCGCTGGCGCGCCGGCGGCTGCTCGGGACCACGCGAGGCGAGCCGGCGTGGAGCCGCCTGCGCATCGCCGCGCCGGGATGCACGCCCGGCGGCAACACTCGCGCGCTGTCGACGTATGACCTCTTCAACAACCTCGTGGTCGGCTACATGCGCGGCAAATTCACCGGTACGATTCGCGATCGCAACAACGAATTCTCCCGCCGCAGAAAAACGTATCCCAGCGGCGTGCACCGGTTGCTGCTCGCGCAGGTGGATCGCGCACGGGCGAACGAGTGGCAGAACGAGGCGCAGCTCTGGGCGCTGTCGAATGTCGAGCAGGTCCTCGACTTCCGCATGCCCGACGACGCGCGGCTGGCCTTCAACTCCGTGCAGATCATCGACTGGTGGACCGTTCCCGAGCGTTGCCCGCCCACCGTGTGCACCGCGGAGCTGATGGGCGAGATCGCCAAGACGCGCGACCAGCTCGTCGAGCAGATTTTCCGCCGCCGCAACGTCGACGACGAGCAGCGCGGCGTCTTCGCGCGCGGTGCCGTGCGCATGCTGGCGACGTCGTCCCTCGATCGGGCACGCGTGGCGGAGGCCGCACGGTCGATGCGGGAGTGGCTGAAGCCCGCGGAGCGCGGCACGCTCGAAGATCTGTTGAACGCGGACGCGGCGCGGCGCGCGTTGCCCCGGTACCTGTTCGCGTCGCACACCGAAGGAGAGGAAGAAGAGAAGGAGGAGCCGCCGTTCGCGAAGCTGGGCGCGCGCGCCGACAAGTGGCGGACCGCCGCGATGACCGACGTCGCCGCCGTCGCGGCGAAATGGGCGTCGCAACGCCCGCCGAACGAGCAACGCTCCGCGCTGATCGCCATCCGCCAGCTGCTGGGCGGTGCCGAGGCGCCGCAGGAATTGAAGGATCTCGAGGAGCGGCGTTCGTGGGCCGATCGCATGCGTATGCGCATCGTGGCGTCGCGCGCGTGGTGGGCGCTGATGGCCGCGCTGATCGGCCTCCTCGTGTGGGTCGTGCTGGTCTGGATTCTCGTGCACGTGCGCGAAGTGCTGCTGCTGCGCGTCTCGCTCTACGACGTCGAGCACGACTACCTCGCGGCCGGCGATGCGGAGTCGCGGCGATGACGCTGCTGAACTGGACGAGCGCGCTGCTGCTCGCCGGTCCGATCGCCTTGCTCGTCTTCGCGTTCCGCCGGCGCGACGCGCGCACGTCCGCCACCTTCGCCTCGCTCCTCACGATCTACATCCTCGGCGCCGCCGCGCCGCTCGTCTTTGCGCTGCTGTGGCGTTTCGACGCAACGCGCGCCGCGATCGAATTGCACGGCATTGCCTTCCGCACGAACGGCGCGGAACTGCGGAAGGAAGTCCGCGAGCGCCGTCCGAACAGCGGACGGATCGTCATCGGCGACCGCCTCTCGCGGCGAGCGCGCGCGGCTCAGCGCCTGTTCGGCACGCTGGTCTTCGCACCGGCTGCCACGAACGGGAAAGGGACGTTGCGGATCGAACTGCCGACGCGTGCGCAGCGCGCCGGACTGATTTCCACCGACGCGCAGGGCATTCTCGGCGCGGAGATGCTGCAAGACGGCGATCAGCTCTGCATCGGCGGAGCGTGCTGGACCTACGACGATCGCGAATTCACTCTGGGGAAGACGGTCGTTGAAATCCCCGCGCGCAAGGCCGAGCTGCCGGGAGTGGGCATCAGCTTCCCGCTGCCGTTCGCGCAGCCGATCACCGCGGGTCTGCGCACGTGGTCCGTCGATTTTCTGGCGCATCAGAACGGCGGCATCGCCGCGGAACGCAGGCTGCGATCGTTTCTCTGTCATTCGAGTCCCGGCCCGCGGTTGCGCCTGGTCAACCTCGACGACGACGTGATGCTCATGCGCAACGGCGCGCGCGTGAGCACGCCGTCGAAGTTCGACGTCGCCGACAACGCCCGCATGGCGTTCTATTCGCTGCCGGGCGAATCGGCGGAGTTCGCGGCACCGGGCGTGACCGAGCGGCGCAGCGTCGTCTATCGCGCGGGCTCGCGCAGTTTCGTGCTCGATCTCGACACTCCGGAAATTCACACGCTGACCATGAGCGAGCTGAAGGCGCTCCAGCTCGCGCAGGAAAAAGGCGCCACGAAGAAGAAGGTGGCGCTGGCGATGGGCGACGCGGAGCTCGTCGATCGCAGCCTCTACTTCGCGGGGCTCAGCGAGTCGGTGGCCATCGAAGCGAACGCGCTGCTCGAGCTCTCGCGATTTTTCCCGCGCGATTTCGCGTCGTCGTTCCGCATTCTCTCGCCTCGCGGCCCGATCGATGCGCAGCTCGGCGGCGTGCAATGGATCGGCTCCTCGGATCTCGCCGCGGTGCGCCTCGATGTGCTGCGGCCGCCGCTGCTGCTTCTGCTCCTCGGCATCGTGCTGCTCGTGTTCAAGGCCGGCGCAGCAGCGAACGCGCGATTCACCACATCGCAGGCGCTGATGGCCGGTGCCATCGAATTGCTGTGCGGCGTGCGGTTGCTGATGGGCTACCGGGTCTGGTCGATGCCGCCGCACAAGGCCGAGGCGGCGGAGCTGGCGACCGTGGCGTGGATGGCCTTGCCGTGGATCTTCATCGCCGCGTGCGTGCCGATCCGCGCCCTGCGCGAATGGCGCGATGCACGCGCCGGCGCGGCGCCGGCGTTCGCGGGACTGTTGTTCTCCGCGGTCTTCTGCGCTCGCGCGGTGGAAGGCCCGACGAAGTGGATCTGGGTTCTGTGTCACCTCCTGGCGATCGTCGCCGTGCTGGTCCGCAGCGAAGAAATGCGCGCGCGTTTCACGAGGCTAGCGGAGAAAACGCGTGAGCGGACGTCGCGCATCCAGCGGTTCGATCCCGAGCTCACGCCGGTCGTGCTGTGCGCGCTCGTGTTCACCATCGTGCGCGTCGCGCTGCTGGCGTTCGGCTGGAAAGAGTCCGCATCGCTGGGCGTGCGCGTCTCGCTCAGCGTGGTCCACATCCCCGCCGCCGCGATTCTGCAGGGCTTTTATCTCTGGCGGACGTGGCAACGCGTGCAGAAGAACGGCCGCCTGTTACGGAACGATCTCCTCGCGGCGCTGGCCATTCTGCTGTTCGTGTGGGTGATTCCGGCCGCGGTCACGAGCGACGTCGGACTGGCCTTGCTCAACGTGCCGCTGTTCGTGTTGATCCTGCTCGCCATCAGCCGTCACGCCGACGAGCGCGCCGGCCGCTGGATTCCGCGCGTGCTCGTGGCGGTGATCGTGTTGCTGCTCGCCGGCGCGCCGCTCCTTCGCCTGTTCGTTCCGCTCGTCGCCAGCGAAGAGCGGCTGCTGTCGTTCGCATCCGACTCGAACTTCGCGCGAGTGCTGCATTTCGCCGCGCCCGAGCGATTGCAGGAGATGGCCACCAAGCGCGGCGAGAGTCTGGCCATCACGTCCGCGATTCTGCAGAGCTACATCAGCTCGGGCTTCTTCGGCCGCGGCTATGGCCACTCCGAAGTGAGCGTCCACCTCGGCGACACCGCCCTGCGCGATTTCGCGCCGGCGGTCTTCATCGCCGCGGAGTGGGGCCTCGCGGGCACGGTGGCGATGCTGCTCATCTATCTGCTGTTCGCGATCATCGCCAGCGACTGGCTGCCGTGGAGCGGCTTCGATGGGCATCCCGGTCCCGCCATCGCGTTCGTGGCCGCGGCCACGATCGCGGTGTCGAGCATCTACATGATCCTGGCGAATCACGAGCTGCTCCTGCTCACCGGCAAGAACATGTACCTCTTCGGCCTGGACTCGGCCGGCGACGTGATCGAGGTCATCGTGCTCGTGCTGCTCATCGCGTACGGCTCGAGCATTCCGCGCGAAGACGAGCGGGCCATGACATACGAAGGGACGTACGGAGGCTACGCATGACGCCGCGCGGCAAAACGCTCCTCGCCATCGCGTTCGCCGTCGCCGTGGCCTTGCTCTGGTGGCGGCAGCACAACGAGCCGCTGTCGTATTACTCGTCGCGCAGCTACGTGCAGCGCACGAACGATCTCATCCAGCGCGGCGCGCTCAAGTTCGACTGCGCGAGCGACTCGATTCAGCTCACGGATCTCGCCAGCGACGCGGAGCGGGAGTGGTTCGCGGCGAGCTATCTGCAGAACGACGTCGAGTCGTTCAACCGCAACCGCGAGCTGTTCGGACATTTCTTTCTCGTCAGCGATTGCGACCTGCGCACCATCAATCCGTTCCTGCGCACGATCCGGTTGCCGTTCGCGAAGCCGTCGCAGTGGCTGGGGACCATCGAATATTCGGGGCCGGGCTCCGATGCCACGCTCGTTTCCGCGAAAGGCCGCACCATCGCCATCGAGCGCAGCACGCCCGACGTTCCGCTGCGCGACGCCCGTACGCGCGTCGGCGCAAGCGAGAGTCTCAGCGCGAACGTCGTGCATCTCGATTTCAGTGGCGGCGGCGAGACGCCGGGCGTCGAAGTGCACAGCGTCGGCGGGAACGCCATCGTCGAGCAGCGCGTCAAGCGCGGCCAGGCCGCCGGCGTGCGTCTCCTCGGCAACGCCGTCAACGAAGGCCGCATCGCCAAACTGGAGTCGGGCGACTGGCTGCATCTCTCCGCCGAATCGCCGTCTCCGGTGTCGGAGACGTTCCTGTACAGCGGCGAGCGCCGCTACGAGCGTCTGAGCATGATCCGCACGCGCAACGCCGCGCAGGAGCGCGTGTACACCGAGGATGATCCGCTTCTGCAGTGGGTCGGCGGCGATGAGGGCGAGGAGATGCTCACGTTCGGCGAGGCGCTCGCGCGCAGCGTCACGAACGCCATCGAGCAGGTGGGAGGGAAACGCGGCGACGCGCTGCGCGCGGCGTTCGACGTGCAGCTGTCCATCGATCGCTCCCTGCAGACGCGACTCGATGCAGCGCTGGCGGATTACTCGCGCCGCGTCGTCAACGACGTGGCGGCGGGCGATCCGTTCGCGGCATCGATCACCGTCATGAACGGCAAGACCGGCGAAGTGCTGGCCGCGGCCAGCTTCCCGGGCGAGAGCGATCTCGATGCGATGACGGGCGTGTCGGAGGAGGAGCGGCGGCGGTTGCTGGTGAATCACAACTTCAAGCGGCATCCGATCGGCTCCGTCGGCAAACCGTTCTTCTACGCCGCCACGGCCACGCGTCATCCGTTCCTGCTCGATCTGACCGTCGAACCGCACGGGCCGGTCGAGCGTCCCGACGGCGGCGAAGGGGAGCGCGAGGACCTCCAGTTTTTCCTGGGCCGCGATTACAAGCTCTGGCCGCACGCCGACCGGCCGATGGACATGGAGTCCGCCATCGAGCGTTCGTGCAACAAGTTCACGGTGGAACTGGCGACGCTCGCGCTGGCGGCGCCGCGGGATCTGCGCGAGCGCACGCTCACGCGCCCGCTCGCGGAAGTCTTCGCGCGGCAACCGAACGTCACCTGGCCGAAACCGGGAACGACGCTCGACGGGCCGCGCATCCATGGTCAACTGGTTGACTTTCCGGTCAGTCTGGGCGTGTACATGAAGGACGACGGCAGGCCGGTGCCCGCGAAGGAAGACACGACCGCGGTCGTGACGCCGGGTACGCTCGACCGCATCGATGAGGCGCCGTTTCTGGAGGCCTTCGGCGATCTCACCGGCGTGCGCACGTACGCGGGCGTCGTCGCGCCGGATGCGCCCAGGGACGGCAACGATGCGCTCACGCGCTCGACGCTGCAATACGACCTGCGGCCGTGGTCCAGGCTCCTGGCGGTGCTGATGGAGAACGAGGACGAGACGCACGCGTGGAAAGTGCGCGCCGCGCTGCAGTCCGTGTCTCCGGAGCGCGTGAATCTGGCGCTCAATCAGGTCAACCAGCTCCGCACCGAGCTGGTCAGCCTGCTCCTCGGCGGATCGACTTCGCAATGGACGAACGTGCAGCTGGCCGAGGCGGTTTCGCGTCTCGTGACCGGACGGCAGATCGAGGCTTCGATGGTGCACACCATCCGGGCGCGCAAAGAGAGCGCGGAGGAACCGCCGTGGGTCGCGCCGCCGCCGCTGTCGCCGCTGACGATCTCGCCGGAAGCGCGCACCACCGTGCTGCGCGGGATGAAACGCGTCATCCTCGGCACGCAGGGCACGGCCAGGCCGATGGCCGCGCGCGTGCACGAGATGGAGCAGCAGTTCCCCGGCTACAACGTCGCGGTCTTCGCGAAGACGGGCTCGCCGACCGTGCAGCGTCCGGAGAGCAAACCGTCCGGCGAGCTCCTGCGCGCGCTGGTGCGGCGCGGGTATCTGTTCTATGACGGAAAACAACTCGCGGTGGCAACGGATCGGAAATCGGCGCCGGTGCCGTACGCCTCGCGCGGCGCCGCCGGACGCGCGACATTCATCAACGCATTGACGCGTGCCGCGCGCGTCGCGGCGCGAGAGACGGGCCGGCCCGCGACGCCGCGCACGATCTCGCGCATCGCGTCGTACGCGGACCGTTTCCATCGCTATCGAGCGCAGCTCATCTTCGACGCGCCTGCCAATGTGCGATTGAGCGAGGCCACGTCGTCGCCGATTCATGTCGTGGCCGGCTCGCTGGTGCTCAATCGCGATCACTCGATCTTCGATCCCGTGCAGCAGGCGGACAGCAGCGCCGCGTTCGTGCTGTCGATCGTGAAATGGCGCGGCGCGGGTGACGTACCGACGCCCGAGGAACTGGATCAACCCGACTCGCGCGTGATCACGGCGACGTTCTACCTCGACGTCGGCCCGGGCAGCGCGGTGGCCGTGGAGCTGGCGCGCTCGATCGTTCCGCAACTCGAGCCGCTGTTGCGATGAAGCTGGCCGCCGTTCTTCTGCTCGCGATGCAGCTCGGCGATTTTCGCCGCGCGGGCATCGCCACCGCGGAACGGGCATCGACAACCGCGCCGCACACGCCGACGCTCATTGCGATGAGCGAGTTCCCGCCGCAAACGCGCCCGCGCGCGCGATCGTTCTTCCGCACGCCGGGCTATGATGACGCGGTCCTGCTCGCCGTGACCGGCACGCGTCGCGCGCGCGTGCCGATCGCCCGCGACTTCGCGCGCTTGTGGCGTCGCGCGCCACCACGGCAACGCGTGTTCATCGCCTTCGCGCGACGCGACCTCGCATCCGCGAATCGCATCCGGCGCGCGCTCGAACGCCGCGGCTATCACTGCCTGATCTTTCTCCCGCATTCCGCGCGCACCGGCCCGATCGAGCTCGCGGGATATCTCCGCCAATCCCCGAATCGCTTCGTCCTCGATTCGAAGAACGCGCGCGCTCCGGACGGCGTCCGCATCGAATCGCAGGCCGCGCGCAAACCGAGCTGCTGCCGCCGCTGCTATTACGTGAACGACCTCCTCGCGGCCTGCGACGCGACGACATGCGGCGCGCACTGCGCGAAGGCGCGAGGATCGTGACCGCGCCGCCGCCCCAGACCGTCGTACCCTGGAACTGGTGTGGCGCTAGACGTGAATGCCTCCAGTGCACGAAGCGGCGGATGACACGACACGAAGCGCGGCGGTCGCCGCGTCGGGGACGCGTCATTTCTCGCGCCGAAATCGACCGCAGCGCGGAACATTTCATGACCAGCCTGGAGAGCGACGCGCGGTACCGCATCGGGAAAATGAAAGCGCAACGGATTCTCCAGCCGGAAGCTGCCGAGCAGGGCATTCCTGTTCAGACTTACGCCGAGCGGTTCTGGCTTGAACTTGCAGACGAGATGAATGTTCAGGGATTCGACTCCCGCTACAGATCGATCTCTTACAAGGACCTCGCATGGCAGGCAAATACTGTTTCTCCGCGGTAGTGGCGTACGTTCTGTTGTTCGTCCAGGTCGCGCCGGCGGAGGTGCTGAGCCGGGGTTCGTTCACCGTCGAGACGAAAGCGAACGCCGCTGAACAATTCGCATACGCGACTTCGCTCTCGCGTGAGCCCGACCGCGCGACCGAGCCGCTGGTAAACGCGATGAAAGTCGCGGCGGCTCTCGAGATCATCCCAAACCGCTGGCCCGGCGATCGCGCATTGTCGATTCGTGCGTACCGAGA
>DATLBM010000615.1:0-4709 GCA_035526885.1 Thermoanaerobaculia bacterium
TTCTCGAACGCGCGCGGCGTGCTCGATCAGCGGATGACGTTCAGCTCCCTGGAGATGATGTTCCCGCCCTACGGCGGAAAGTTGCAGCGATGGCTGATCGACTTCACGCTGCGGTGGCTGTAGCGCGCGTCCGCAATCAACTCCTCGATGCCCCGGCGGCTCTGCCGCGCGAAGTGGTCTCGCACCTGGTCTGCGTCCAGGCGCAGGATTACCTCGGCGCGCTGTGGGCCGTGGGTTTGCGCACCCGGTCCGCTTCGGAAGCGGACGTCGAGCGTGCGCTCGCGAATCGGGAGATCGTGCGTACGTTCCCGCTGCGCGGCACGCTGCACTTCGTCGCGGCGGAGGACGTGCACTGGATCCTCGACTTCCTCGCGCCGCGCGTGCTGCGCTCGCGCGGGCCGCGGCAGATGCGCGTGCACGGTCTCGACGCGGCGCTGCTGCGGCGCTGCCGGGCCGTCGCGTCGCGAGTGCTGCGGGGTGAGAACGCACTCACGCGCGAGGAGCTGTACCGCGAGTGGCGCGTGCCCGCCGAACAGGGCCTGCAACTGATCTGGCGTTTCTCGCACGAGAAGCTGATGTGCTTCGGCGCGCGGCGCGGTAAGCAGCAGACGTTCGTGCTGCTGGATGAATGGATTCCCTCGTCGCGGACGATCGCACCCGCCGATCCGCTGCAGGAGCTCGTACGCCGCTACTTCGCCTCGCACGGACCGGCCACGCCCGCGGACTTTGCCTGGTGGGCCGGTGTGACGCCGGCCGAAGCCCGCAGCGCGCACGTCGAGATCCCACCGTCGCAAGCGAGAGACGTCGTTCGACTGCTCCCGCCCTACGACGAATTCATCGCCGCGTACACGGACTACAAATCGAAAGGGGATGCCGTCATCGTCTCGCGCGGAGCAGTCGTGGGCACCTGGAAGCGCACGCTCACGCGAAGCGGCGTGGCCGTGCACGTCTCACCGGCACGCGCGCTGCGGGCAGGGGAGCAACGCGCACTCGATCGCGAGATTGCACGCTACGCTGGGTTCGTCACTCCGTAGGCGCCGAGCTCACTCCCGAAGCATCACGATCTCCCGCCACACCGCCCCGTCCGTCGATTCGAACTGGACGAGCACGCGCAGCGACAGCGGTTCCGTCGGGCGGCGCGTGGTCTGGGCGACGGCCGTAGCGAACGACGTCACCACTTTTTCTTCGCCCGGTCCGATGGTCTGGCGGAAGTCGCGCGGCTGGGCCACGATCGTGTACTGCCCCATGCCCGGCGACGAGATCTCCACGCGCCGCAGGATGATCGGCACCTGCGCGCGATTGCGGATGGCCACGTCGATCGTGGCCGCCGCCTCGTTGCCCGACCCGAAGAACAGCGGGTTCACGAGCCGCGCGCCCAGATCCGGCTGCGGGATGTTGGCCGGACGCGTGGCGGCTGTCGAGCCGCACGCCGCCAGGACCAGAATTGACAGAATCGACAAACAACGATGCATGCAGACCTCCAGATCCGTGTTATGCAGCGGCGCCATGAAAAAGCTGATCATGATTCTGATGGTCGCCGCAACTGCGGCGAGCGCCTCGGCACAGGATCGCCTCACGCGACTCCTGCGCCAACCCGACATTCACGGCGACCAGGTCGCCTTCGTCTACGCCGGCGATCTCTGGATCGCATCGGCCAAAGGCGGTGACGCGCGACGCCTGACCTCCGACGCCGGCATGGAGTACTTCCCCAAGTTCTCGCCGGACGGGAAATGGATCGCCTTCACCGGCGACTACAGCGGCAGCCGGCAGGTCTTCGTCATCAGCGTCGACGGCGGCCAACCACGCCAGCTCACGTTCTACAACGACGTCGGCCCCATCCCGCCGCGCGGCGGCATCGACAACCGCGTCCTCGACTGGACGCCGGACGGCAGGAACATCCTCTTCAATCCGCATCGCCTCCCGTGGAGCGACCGCATGCCCGCGCATTACGTCATCCCCGCGACGGGCGGCATGGAGACGCCGCTGAAAGTGCCCGAGGGGAGCGGGGGATCGTATTCGGCGGATGGAAAACGGCTGGCGTACACGCCCATCGAGCGCGAGTTCCGCACGTGGAAGCGGTATCGCGGCGGCCGCGCGCAGGACGTCTGGATCTACGACCTCGCGTCGAACAAAGCCGAGCAGATCACCAACAGCCAGTACACCGAGAACCAGCCCGTGTGGATCGGCGACACGATCTACTTCACGTCCGATCGTCCCGAGGGCGGGGAGAAGACGGCGGGGAAACTCAATCTGTGGTCGTACGACCTCAAGTCGAAGCAGTCGAAGAAGGTCACCAGTCACGATGACTACGACGTGTTGTGGCCGAGCGGCGACCGCAACTCCGTCGTCTACGAGGAAGGCGGCTACATCTATCGCTTCGACGCCGCGACGCAGAAGAGCGAGCGCATTCCCATCCGCGTCTACGGCGACTTCCGCAACACGCTTCCGTACTTCAAGAACGTGAAGGACAACGTCGAGACCTACGCGCTCTCGCCGACCGGCGCGCGCGCGCTCTTCGTCGCGCGCGGCGATCTCTTCACCGTGCCGGCGAAGGAAGGGGAGATCCGCAACCTCACGCAGACGCCCGGCGTCCGCGAGCGCGACGCGAATTGGTCCCCCGACGGCAAATGGATCGCCTACCTCTCCGACAAGACCGGCGACTACGAGGTCTACGTCCGTCCCGCCGACAACACCACCGGCGAGCGCCAGGTCACGAACAACGCCAAAGCGTGGCGCTTCACGCCGATCTGGTCGCCCGACTCGAAGATGCTCGCGTACTCCGACAAGGATCACGCGCTGTCCGTCCTCGACGTGGCCAGCGGCAAGGTCACCACCGTCGACAAGGACGAATACGGCGACATCTTTCACTACCGCTGGTCGCCCGACTCGAAGTGGGTGACCTACACGAAGCAGAACGCGGCGCGCTTCTCCTCGATCTACGTCTACAACGTCGGCGACGGAAAGTCCTCTCGATTGACGACCGGCCAGACCGACGACAACGAGCCGGTCTTCGATCCGAAGGGCCGCTACCTCTACTTCACGTCCAACCGCGACTTCAATCTCACCTTCAGCTCGTGGGAGTTCAACTACGTCTATACCGATCCCACCCGCGTGTACGTGGGCATCCTCTCGGCCGACGGCCCGGCGCTGTTCCTGCCGCAGAGCGATGAGGAGAAGGCCACCGCGCCGCCCGCGCCCGAGCCGAAGAAGGACGACAAGGCGCCGGTGGTCGTGAAGATCGATCCGGCCGGCTTCGAGAATCGCGTGCGCGCGATCCCCGGCGCGTCCGGCATCTACAACTCGCTCGCGCCCGTCGCGAACGGCATCATCTACATCAAGGGCGACGGCGATGAGCAGTCGCTCAAGCTCTATAACGTCGACGACCGCAAGGAAGAGACGATCCTCGAGTCGCTGCGCGGCTACGACATCTCTCCGAACGGCGAGAAGATCATCGCCCGCGTCGGTCCGAACTTCTCCATCGTCTCCGCGAAGGGCGGCCAGAAGCCGAACGACTCGCTGCTCAAGCTCGACACGATGGAGATGAAGATCGATCCGCGCGCCGAGTGGAATGAGGAGTTCAACGACGCGTGGCGCATCCTCCGCGACTGGTTCTACGACCCGGGCATGCACGGTCTGGACTGGAACGCCATTCACGACAAGTACGCGCAGCTCCTGCCGTTCGTGGCGCATCGCGCGGACCTCGACTACATCCTCAGCGAGCTCGCCGGCGAGGTGAACGCCGGCCACGTCTACGTCTCCTCTCCCGGCGACGTCAACGCCACGAAGCGCGTCGACAACGGACTCCTCGGCGCGGAGATCGTTCCCGACTCCGACTACTTCCGCATCGCGCACATCTTCCCCGGCGAGAACTGGCAGGAGGCGTTCCGCTCGCCGCTGACCGAGCCGGGCGTGAAGGTCAAGGAAGGCGACTACATCCTCGCCGTCGACGGCGTGCCGGCGAAGAACGTCGACAACTTCTATCGCCTGCTCGAGAACAAAGCCGATCGCGTGGTCACGCTGCTCGTGAACTCGAAGCCCGAGCTCACCGGCGCGCGCGAGGAGAAGGTGCGCCCCGTGAAGCGCGAGACGAACCTGCGCTACCTCGACTGGGTGGCGTCGCGCCGCGCGTACGTCGACAAAGCCTCGGGCGGCCGCATCGGCTACATGCACCTCCCGAACACCGGCGCGGAAGGCAATCGCGAGCTGTTCAAAGGCTTCTATCCGCAGATCGACAAAGAGGCGCTCATCATCGATGACCGCTACAACGGCGGCGGCTTCATCCCCGACCGCATGATCGAGCTGCTCGAGCGTCCGGTGCTGTCGTACTGGGCGCGCCGCAATCTCAAGCCGAACCAGACGCCCGCGTTCGCGCACGCCGGCCCCAAGGCCATGCTCATCAACGGCTACTCGGCCTCGGGCGGCGATGCGCTGCCGTACTACTTCCGCGAGCGCAAGCTCGGAACGCTCATCGGCACGCGCACGTGGGGCGGCCTGATCGGCCTGTCCGGAAATCCGAATCTCATGGACGGCGGCAACGTCTCCGCGCCGCAGTTCCGCTTCATGGACACGGAAGGCATGTGGGCGGTGGAAGGCGTGGGCGTGGCGCCGGACATCGAAGTGGTCGATCGCCCGGACCTCGTCGCCGCCGGCCACGACCCGTCGCTGGAAGCCGCGGTGAAGCTGCTGCTGGAGGAGCTGGCGAAGAATCC
>DATLBM010000616.1:0-8877 GCA_035526885.1 Thermoanaerobaculia bacterium
CCCGATCCTGGCCAGCACTTTTCCCGACGCGGGGTTGCGCGAGAAGTGTCCCGCGAAGATGCGGTGCAGGCCGCACTCTTCGAATCCGTAACGCAGCACCGCCGCGGCAGCCTCGGTCGCGTAACCGCGGCCCCAGAACGGCACGCCGATCCAGTATCCGATCTCCGCGATGCCGTTGCCCTTCATGACCAGTCCCATCGCGCCGGCGAGCTCTCCGTCATCGACCGCGAAGTGATGGATGCGGTTCTGCTCGAAGTCCTCCGCGTGACGCGAGATCCACTGCTCGGCCGCACCGTCCGGATACGGATGTGGAATCAGCAGCGTGTTCAACGCGACCTCGTACGCGCCCGCGAGGCGTTGCAGCGACGGAGCATCGTCGAGCGTGAAAGGACGAAGCTTGAGTCGCGCGGTGCGAAGCGTCTTCATGTCCGAAGTGTACGAAGGAGCTCGCGCACCCTTCGCAAAATCTCGGCATCCGCGTCGACGGCGATGTCGCGCTCGCGGTCCGCGGCGTCGAGCAGCGAGCGCAGCGCGCGCCAGGCGTCGCCGCGATCGGAGGCCTCGCGCAGATCGAGCTTCGCGCGCGACTCGAGCGCCGTGCGGATTTCCGCGGGAGTGGCGTCGCGCACGATCTCGAGCGCCTCGCGCCGCAGTCGCAGCTCGCGCACGAGACGCGGGATGGCCGCGGCGAGCGCGATGAGCAGCGCCGCGCCGCCCGCCAGCCACGGCCATGGAATCTCGCGCGGCTCCGCCGGCGGCGCCGGCGCATTCGGCGTGCCCGCGGACGGAGTCGTTTGCGCCGCCACGACGTCGAGGAACGTGCCGGCGCAACGCAGCTCGCGCCGCGTGGCCGTGGACGGCGCGAAGATGGTCATCGTCAGCGGCGGCACTTCCATGGTCCCGCTCCGCGCGGGAAAGATCAGGTACTGCCACTCGCGCAGCATCTCCCCGCTCGTGTTGTCGCGCGGCCTGGTCACCTCGCCGCCTTCGATCTGCACCGTGCCGTTTACGCCGCGCTCGAATCGCGGCGCCACCGCGGAGCGAACGTTGCCCATTCCCGACAGCGCCACCCGCAGAATCACCGGACCGCTGCCACGCTGCACCGGTGGATCGCACGTCAGCGTCAGCTCGCCCACCGCGTCCACCGCCGCACCCTCGGGCAACGGCTTCACCTCGACATCCACCGGCGCGGACGTGAACGTCGCATCCACCATCTCCCCTTCGAACAGCGAGACCGGTCCTCGTCCGGTGCGCTTCAGCATCGCCGCCTCGGCCGTCATCCCCTCGATGCGCAATCGTCCGCTGCGCAGCGGAAACAAAGCCACGCGGCGGATGGCCATGCCCATCACCATCGTGTCGCCCAGGTACATGCGATCCGGTTGTTCGTCGCGGGGGAGCTCTTCGCTCCAGAAATCCGCGAGCTTCGGCGCGGACACCACCTGCCACTGCTGCACCGGCGCCGCGTTGAACATCACCCACGTGACGACGATCGGCTCGCCGGCGTAGACCGAGGTCTTGTTCGTCTGCGCGACGATGAAGAACGGCTCGCGTCCCGCCGCCTGCAGCTCGCGCAGCACGACCTCGGCATCGTTCGACGCGAACACGCGATCCTCGGCCACGGTGAGCGCGATCGCGTTCAGCCGCTGCACCTCACCGTCTTCCGACTTCAACTCGACGGGACCGACCCGCGCCGCGCCCGGCGCGATCGGCCGCGCGCGGTACCGAAACACTTTCCGCCGCGTCACCACGCCGTTGACCCACGTGAACTCGGACGACACCCACGGCTCGCCGACGAACGCCAGATTCTGCAGCGGCACTTCGACGAAGTCGGTCTCCGCAAACCCGCCTTCCAGCGTGACCGTGACCGTGGCCAGGTCGTTCATCCGCAGCGTGCGCCCGTCGACGGCGAGCTGATTCGCGTGCGCCGCCAGCGCGACCGCGAACGCCGCCACGCACGCGACCTTCCTCACCAACCCACCCGCCCGTCGGCGCTGACTTGTCCTTTCATCCGCCGCAGCTCGTCCAGCTCCTGCTGCTGCACGCTGCGCAGCAGCGCGTCGAGATCGACCTGCCCGGGCTTCGGCTGCTGCTTGCCGCCGCTCGACTGCTGCTGCGGCTTGTTCGGCTGCTGCCCCTGCTGATTTTTCTGGCCGCTCGATGACGTCTGTTGCTGTTGCCGCGTGAATCGCTGCAAGGCGATCTCGAGATTGCGCTTGGCCGCGGCGTGATTCGGATTCGCACGCAGCGCGTTCTCGTAATCCGCGATGGCGTGATCGAGGGCCTTCGCCGCAAGCGCGCTGTTGCCGCGGTTGTACAGCGCGTCCGCGCGCAGCTTCGGATCCTTGATCGCCTCGGCCAGCGTGGCCGAGCCGAGCTCGCGCTGACCGGCGGCGATCTGCGCGGTGCCGAGATCGAACGCGCTTCCGGCCGACGGCGCGAGCTCGTGCGCGCGCCGGAACGATGCCGCGGACTGCGCGTACTGCTTCGCCGCGTACTGCTTCGCGCCTCGCGCGGCGGCGGCGGTGGAGCTCGTGTCGCGCCAGAACGTCAGCGAAATCATCAACAGCGCGACGGTCCTCATTCCGCACCCCGGTGCAGGAGCGACCCGCCCAGGAGCGCGAAGAAGGCGAACGCCAACGGCCACTGATAGCGGTCGATGGGCACGCGCGTGTGCGTCTCGCGTGCGGTCGTGGCGGCGGTGCCGAGGAGCGGGTCGAGGGCGCGCTGGGCGAACGGGTTCTCGAGGAGTTTGCCGCCCGTGTTGCGGGCGATCTCGCCGAGGACGTCGGTGCGCGCGTAGGTGATGACGATGTCGCCGGTCGAGTCGCGCAGCGGGCCTTGCGCAGTAGGGATCGTCGTCCCCTGCGACGAGCCGACCACGATCGTCGACACTTCCACGCCGCGCGACTTGGCCTTGTTCACGGCCTCGTCCACGCGCGTGCCCTGATCCTCGCCGTCGCTGATGACGACGATGTCCGCCTTCTGTCCCGGCTCGGTTTCGATGAGCCGCATGGCGCTGATGATGGCGCTGCCGACGTCGGAGCCGGGCTCGCCCACCTCGCCCGGCGCGATGGTGTCGATCAGCGACGCCACGGCCTCGGTGTCGTTCGTCAGCGGCGATACGACTTCGGGCTCCGCTTCGAAAACGATCAGCGCGACGCGGCCCTCCTGCGCGCGGGCCAATCGCGCAGCAATGGCTTTCGCACCGGCCAGCCGCGACGTGCCGACGTCCTCGGCGGCCATGCTGTTCGACACGTCGACGACCAGCACGCGATTGGCCTCGCGCGTCACCACGGGCACGAGCGAAAAGCCCGCGTACGGTCCGGCCAGTGCCAGGACCGCCGCGGCGAGCGCGATGGTGAGCACCCCCGGACGCGCGCCGCGCCACGTGTTGCTCACGCCGCGCAGGCGCTCGGAAACGAAAAGCCGCGCCAGCCGGGTCCGCGCGCGATCACGGACGAGGAACAGCACGAATGCGAGCGGCACGAGCGCGAGCAGGAAGAGCAGCTGGGGGATGCGGAAGGTCATGGGCGCCTCCTTCCGTCGGCGCTGTTGCTGGTTGCTGGTTGCTGGTTCAAGGCCATTCTTCGCAAGGCGGCGTCACGCACGCGCGGACTGCCCAGCAACCAGCAACCAGCAACCGGCAACTTCATGCGGCCACCTTCATCCACACCGTCTCGCCCGCGACGAGCGCGATCGCGAGCAGCGACAAACCGATGGCCAGCGGCAGGAAATACAGCTCGTCGATCTGCTCGCGCTTCGGCGCCGTGAGCCGCGTCTTCTCCAGCGCGTCGATGCGATCGAGCACGTTCGCGAGCGCGCGCGCGTCCGTGGCGCGGAAGAATTCGCCGCCGGTGGTCTGCGCGATCGCGGACAGCGTCGGCTCGTCGAGCTCACCGCGGATGTGCGTGTACACCGTCTCGATCTGCCCCGTGAATGGATTCTGCCGCTTGACCGGCAGCGGCACCGGACCCTCGCTGCCGACGCCGATCGTGTAGACCTTGATCCCGCTGCGCGCCGCGAGCTGCGCCGCCACGCGCGGGTCGATCGAGCCGGAGTTGTTCACGCCGTCGGTGACGAGGATGACCACGCGGCTGCGCGACTTCGACGTGCGCAGACGATTCACGCACGTCGCCAGCGCGTGCCCGATGGCGGTGCCGTTGCCATGCTCTCCCAGCTCCGCGCGATCGAGAATGGCCTCGGTGATCCGCCGGTCGTACGTGATCGGCACGCGCGTCGCCGCGCGGCTGCCGAACGTCACCAGGCCGATGCGATCGTCCGTGCGCCCGCGGATGAACTCCGCGATCAGTTCCTTGGCCACGATGAATCGATTGCGCGGACGGAAATCCTCCGCGGCCATCGAGCCCGAGGCATCGAGCGCGATGACGATGTCGATGCCGAAGCGGTCGTTGTTCGCCAGCCGCACCACGCGCTGCGGACGCGCCAGCGCGACGATGAGCGCCAGCATGCCGATCGTCTCCAGCGCGAACGGAATCAACGCCGTGCTCGCGCGAGCTCCGCGCGGCGCCGCGACCAGCGCCAGCGATGAGAACGCGAACGCACCGCGGCGCTTGCGGCGGTCGTAGACCAGCAGCGCGATGCGCAGCGCGATCAGCGCGGCGAGCGCGAAGAACGCCGGATGCGCGAAACGGGTCATGACGCAGGACGGGCTTCAGCCCGTCCCTCCTCCCGCGACGCGCTGAAGCCCGTCGCCACGTTCAGTACCGCCATCGCCATCTCCGCGAAATCGCGCGGCGCCGCGCCGTACTTTGAAAATTTCTGCAGATCGCCCTGGCGCAGGATCTCCTCGACGATCCGCTCGCGATCGCTCAGTCGCGGCACGAGCTCCGTCGTCGTCAGATCGCCGGTGATGCCCGGACGCGTGGCGTTGAGAAAGACGCGCGTCTCGTTCGCCAGCGCCGCCCAGCGCAACTCGTACGACGGATGCGCGATGAGCGTCTGCACGGCCGCGCGCAGGCGTTCTTCCGCCGACTGCGGCGGTTCGATCACTTCCACCGGTTTGCGCGCGCGCCACCACGCCAGGGCCCACGCGAGGATCGCCGCCAGCGCGGCCGCGCCGATCGCGTACCACGGCAGCACCGGATACGGGAGGGACTTCGGCGGCGCGAGCGGCGCGGGCGCCAGATCGTCGCCCTGCCGCAGCACCGAGCCGACGGGCACCGTCCCGCGAAAATGCTCGTTGCCCGTGACGCCGCTGATCACGAACGGCTTCGGCGCGAACGTGCGCACCACGATTCTGTTCTCGCTGCGCGACACGACCTCGTAGTCGCGCGACGCGTCGAGCACGACCGGCGTGGGAAACGTGACGGTGATGAGATCGCCGACTTTCGGCGACGCCGGCTGCAGCGTCGCGGTGACGAGAGCGAGGACGAGGATCATTGCGGTCGTCGTTGCTGCGCCGCGCGGTCCTTGAAGAAGCGCAGCAGCTCGCGATCGTACGGCACCGCGGTCGAGACGGCGAGGTGATCGATGGCCGCGGCGCGGAAACGCCGCTCCAGCATCTCCCGGCGCTGCGCCGCGCGCTTGCCGACGTCGGCGCGGCCGAGGTCGAGGAAACGGGATTCGTTGGATTCGAGATCGACCAGACGAGCCAGCGCGCCGGCCGGAAACCGCTCCTCGCGCGGATCGATGATGGGAATGGCGATCACGTCGTGCTTGCGATTGAGGCGCTGCAGCGGACGCTCGAACGCGAGATCGAGGAAATCGGAAACCACGAGCACGACCGCGCGCTTCACGGAAACGCGATCGAGATAGCGCGCTGCCTGCTCGAGATCGGCCCGTCCCCGAGGCCCATTCATGGCCGCGTGCACCGCGGCGCGCACGATGACCTGCGCGTGCGTGCGGCCCCTGCGCGGCGGGATGAACGTCTTCACGCTGTCGGAGAACAGCATCAGTCCGGCACGATCGGAGTTCTCGACCGCCGAGAACGCAAACACCGCCGCCAGTTCCGCGGCGATGTCGCACTTGCGCCAATCGATGGAGCCGAAGCCCATGGAACCGGAAACGTCCACCGCGATCAGCACCGTGAGATCGCGCTCTTCGATGAACTCCTTCACGTGCGGCACGCCGGTGCGCGCGGTCACGTTCCAGTCGATGGTGCGGATGTCGTCGCCGGGCATGTACTCGCGCACCTGCGAGAACTCGATGCCGCGGCCGTGAAAAGCGGAGTGGTAGTCGCCCGCGAAGCCCATGCGAATGAGACGCGAGCTGGCCAGCTCGAGGTCACGCACGCGGCGGATGAGAGGCTCGCGAATCGTCGCCGGTTTGCGTTTGAAGAGGCTCATAGGCTCACAGGCTCACAGGCTCACAGGCTCACAGCGGCTCCTCTGAGCCTCTGCGCCTTTGCGCCTCTGAACCTCTCACGGCACGGCCACCGCCGCCAGCACCTGGTCGATGATGCGATCGGCCGTCATCGACTCCGCCGCGGCTTCGTACGACAACACCAGTCGATGCCGCAGCACGTCATGCGCGATGGCCTTCACATCCTCGGGGATCACGTACTCGCGGCCCTCGATGAACGCATGAGCCTTGGCGACGTGCGCGAGCGCCAGCGTCGCGCGCGGCGACGCGCCGAAGGTCACGTGATTGGTCAGTGACGGCAGCCGGAACTCCGCCGGTTTGCGCGTGGCGGACACGACCTGCACGATGTAGCGCCCGATGCGCTCGTCCGTGTGCACGCGCGCGGCGAGCTGCGCGATCTGCTGCATGTCCGTCAGCGACAGCACGCGCTGCACGCCGATGGCCTCCTTCGTCGGATCGAGATACAACCCGAGCATGCGCAGCTCCTCGGCCGCACTCGGGTAATCGACGTTCACCTTCATCACGAAACGATCGACCTGCGCCTCGGGCAGGTTGTACGTCCCCTCGTGCTCGATCGGATTCTGCGTGGCGATGACCACGAACGGATCGGGCAGCGCATGCGAGGTGTCGCCGATCGTCACCTGCCGCTCCTGCATGGCCTCGAGCAGCGCGCTCTGGACTTTCGCGGGCGCGCGGTTGATCTCGTCGGCGAGGACGAAGTTCGCGAAGATCGGTCCGCGCCGCACGTTGAACGTGCGGCCGGCGGGATCGAAGATCTGCGTGCCCGTGATGTCGGCCGGGAGCAGGTCGGGCGTGAACTGGATGCGCTTGAACGCGCCGTCGATGGCGTGGGCGAGCGTCTTCACGACGAGCGTTTTGGCCAGTCCGGGCAGACCCTCGACGAGCACGTGCCCGCGCACGAGCAGGGCGATGATCAGGCGGTTGACGACGGCGTCCTGCCCGATGACCACGCGCGCCACTTCCTTGCGCAGGCGGGACAGGGAGTCGTGAGCGGCGGCGGGTTCCATCGGGGCGGGAGTGTATCGCGCGGTGTAGTAACCTTTAGGTTCCTATTTGGAACGCCGTTGCGGCTCCGTTCCGCGGACGGAACGAGGTGTCTTTACAAGTCTCTCAATCGAAACCACTTGTCCGTCGCAACGCGCGAATCCGAGCTAGCTTACGAACGTGTACGGCCGCCAGATCAGAAAGATGCTCGACGACAGGGGAATCAAGCACTACCTCGTCGCGCAGGACCTGAAGATCTCGAAGGGCCAGCTCAATCGCATCCTCAAGGACGAGATCGAGCTGCGGGTGAGTCAGCTCGAGTACTTCGCCGACCTCTTCGGCCTGCCGATCTGGGCGTTCTTTCCGAAGCGGAACGCACCGACGGTCGACCTCGTGCAGGTCGTGCAGAAGTTCGTGACGGCCGTCTCGCCACTCGTGCAGTCCGATGCGCAATCGCAGGCGGGCGACGATGCGCGGTCGGTCCCGCTGTTGCGCGTGGCCGCGACACCGGACAACGAAACCTACGACGACGATCCCGAGCCGCGGCGTCACGAAGTGCCCCGCGAGTTCTACCGCGCCAGGGTGGCCGCTTTCGAGGTCGTCGGCGATTCGATGAGCGGCGACGGCATCGTGTCGGGCGACGTGGTGTTCACGCGTCCGCCGCGGCATGAGGACGTGGGCGAGATCGTCGTGTGCCGCGTTGACGGTTTCCGCCATCTCAAGCGACTGTTCTATCGCGGCGGCAAAGTCGAGCTGGTGAGCTCGGCCCCGAAGCGCAACGTGTGGCGCTTCGATCCCGACACGCACGACTTCGAGGTGATCGGCATCGTCACCGGCCGTAGCGGCCGCGTCGCGCGATAGACTCGCGGCCTGGTGACGAAGCCGAAGAAAAAGTGGGGACAGAACTTTCTCCGCAACCGCGGCGCGGTGGAGAAGATCGTGGCCGCGGTCGATCCCGCGCCCGACGAGATCGTGCTGGAGATCGGCCCCGGCGAAGGCGTGCTCACCGAGAAACTGCTCGCGCTGCCCAACCGCGTCATCGCCTACGAAATCGATCCGCAGTTGTCGGCGCGCCTCACGGCGAAATGGGGCGCGCGCCTGGAGCTGCGCAACGAAGACGCGGTCGACGCGGAGTTGCCGGACACGCCGTTCCGCGCGGTGGGCAACCTGCCGTACAACGTCGGCACGCCCATCCTCAGGCGCGTCATCGCCGATCCCAACTGCCGCCGCGCCGTCTTCATGCTGCAGAAGGAAGTGGCCGAGCGCGTGACTGCCAAACCGGGCACGGAGCCGTACGGCTATCTCACTTTGTACGTCCAGGCTTTCGCCGGCGCGAAGAGCATCATGACGCTGGAGCCGAAGTCGTTCTACCCGCCGCCGAAAGTGCGCAGCGCGGTGGTGGTGCTCGACCCGCGCGATCCTCAGTTGTCTTCGCCGCGCGAACAGGTGCTCGATCTCATCAGCACCTCGTTCCGCATGCGCCGCAAGAAGTTGGTCAACAACTTGACCGGCTGGCGCGAGCTCACGCGCGAGGCGGTGCTCACGGCGATG
>DATLBM010000617.1:0-9018 GCA_035526885.1 Thermoanaerobaculia bacterium
TTCTCTTTCACGGCGCGCGCGATGGCCCCATCACCCCAGTTTTCCCAACGCACGGGCGCGCCTTCGCGATCGGTGAAGAAACGGCTGGCGCCGCGCGCCTGGAGGGCGAGAACGAGAACGGCGGCCAGTACGACAATGCGACGCATGCGCGAGGGCCAACAATGAACGTGCGCGAACGCTTCCTCGGTGTCGCGCGATCGCCCGATGCGCGCAACCACACGCTCGCACACATCGAGCACCTGCTGGAGCTGCTCCCGCATGCCGATGAGACGCTGCCGGCCGCGGTGTGGTTCCCCGGCGCGATCTACGCGCGCTTCGAAGATGCGGCGCGCGCGAACCTTCAGCGCGAAGTCTCCGATCCCGTCGGCGCCAGCACCTCTCCCGTGTAATACCGCGCATCGTCGGACGCCAGGAACACGTACGACGGCGCGATCTCCGCCGGCTGCGCCGCCCTGCCCCAGACCGTGTCCTTGCCGAATTCCTTCACGTGTTTCTTGTCCATCGTCGCGGGGATGAGCGGCGTCCACACCGGACCGGGGGCGACGCAGTTCACGCGAATCCCTTTCCCGGCGAGGCTCTGCGCCAGCGCCTTGGTGAACGCGTGAATGGCGCCCTTCGTGGCCGAGTAGTCGATCAGTCCCGGGTTGCCCTTCATGGCCGTGACCGAGCCCGTGTTGAGGATCGACGCGCCTTCCTTCAGATGCGGCAGCGCGGCCTGCACCATGAAAATGTAGCCGTAGATGTTCGTGCGGAACGTGCCGTCGAGCTGCTCCTCGGTGATGTCGAGGATCGATTTCTGCTCCTGTTGATACGCGGCGTTGTTGACGACGATGTCCAGGCGTCCGAGCTCCTTCACCGCGCGCGCGACGAACGCCTCGCACTCCGCCTTCCGCTGCACGTTGAAGCGATGCGTGATGCAGCGGCGTCCGGCGCGCTCGACCCACGCCGCGGTTTCGCGCGCATCCTCTTCTTCTTTTTCGGAGAGATAGCCGATGGCGACGTCCGCGCCTTCACGCGCGAAGGCGATGGCCACGGCGCGGCCGATGCCGCTGTCGCCGCCGGTGATGACGGCCGCGCGTCCTTCGAGCTTGCCGCTGCCGCGATACGACTCCTCGCCGTGATCGGCGTGCGGCTTCAGCTCCTGATCGGTTCCGGGTGCATCCTGCTGTTGGGGAATGGGCATGCGGAGCGTGCGCTGCACGCCCCGCGCCTTGTCAGTGATAGCGAAGATTGACCGCGAGCTCCGCCCCGGTCGTCTCCCACAAACCCGCCAGTTGATCGGTTGTGGCGGTGGTCGTGGTGCGATCGTCGAACATCACGTGCACGTAGCCGAGATCGACCGTCCACGCGCCGCCCACGGGAATGCCGAGGCCTACGGTGAAGGCGTTGCGGTCGGCGTCGGGAAGCACGGGGCCGACGTCCGCGAGCGGCTGCGGCGTCGAGTCGCTGTAGTAACCGGCGCGGCAGCGCCACGGTCCGCACTTCAGGTCGACTCCGACGCGATACGCCCACGTGTCGTTCCAGTTCGTGTGGCGCGTCGAGCTGAGAGCCGGCGCAGCCGGAACGACCACCGCGAGTTGCGAGAAGCTCGTCCAGTCGGTGCGGTCTGCGTCCGCGGAAATGATCGTGTTGTTCGGCCCGAACGTGAGCGAAGCACCGAGGTCGAGCGAGGCCGGCAGCTCGATGTCGACGCTCGCGTCGAGCGGCGCAGTGGGCAGCGTCGACGCGACGAACGCGTCGATGGCCGCGATGCCGGTCGGAATCTGCGTGATGGTGAGCGTCGGCTCGTGCTCGATGTCCACCGCGCTGCGGTACGACGCACCGAGCCGCAGCCCTCCGCTCTTCCACATCACGCCGGCGTTCCATCCGAATCCGTCGGCGTCGAACAGATCGCTTTTCAGCTTCGCGTCGGCGATGTCACGCACGCCGATCGGGAGCGACGCCGCCACGCGACGCTCCAACTGCAGCTTCGAATGCACCCAGTCCGCGCCGACGGCCACGCCGAGGTTCGGCGTGACTTGGTAGGCGACGGTGGGGTTGAGGTTCATCGTCTTGACGTTGGCGAGATAGGAGATCCGGCGGCCGCTGAACGTGTCGCGATCCTCCCACTGCAGCGGCAGTCCGAACGGCGTGTTCAAGCCGACGCCGAGGCGCCACTTGCCGATGGGCGTGGCGTAGTAGAGCTGCGGCAGGACGTTCAGCGACGACTTCTGTTCTTCGCTGATGCCGCTCGGTCCGGTGTACTGCGCCTCGAGATTCGTGGCCACCATCGCGCCGATGACGAACTGCGTGTCGGGCAGGAGCGCCAGTCCCGCGGGGTTGTAATAGATGGCGGAGGCGTCGTTGGCGACGCCGGTGGAAGCGAGCCCCATCCCCATCGATCGAGCACTCTGCGCCGTGACCTGAAATCCCGACGCGAAGGCATTTGCGGCACCAGCAACGAGCAGAACCAGCAGGACGGTACGGCGCATCGATTTATCTCCTTCCTTTAATGGAGAGCCGCGCCTGCCCGAAATCCCTACCCTCAGGCATTTCTTCTGCACTTTCGCGCGGACATGAACACGCGCAGCAAAACCCTCGCAGTCGCGCTCGTCACCGCCATGCTCGCCGCCGCGTGCGGTTCGGGCGGCGGCGCGGGCGACTTCAATCTCATTTCCATCGAAGAGGAGTGGCAGCTCGGCGCGCAGCTCTCGCAGGACATCGCGAAACAGGTGCGCCTCAGCAATGATCCAACGCTCAACAGTTACGTGTCGCAGGTGGGACAGAAGATCGTGGCGCAGACGCCCGACCCGTTCAACAAACTGCCGTGGCAGTTTCACGTGGTCGATGATCCCGCCATCAACGCGTTCGCCATTCCGGGCGGACACGTGTACGTGAACACGGGCCTGATCGCCAACGCCGACAACGCCTCGGAGCTCGCAGGCGTCATGGCGCACGAGATCAGCCACGTCACGGCGCGGCACACCACCGAACAGATCTCCCGCCAGTACGGGCTCTCCGTCCTGGCCGGCGTAGCCCTCGGCCAGAACCCCGGCCAGCTCGCGCAGATCGCGACGCAGATCCTCGCCGGCGGCGCGCTGGCGCGCTTCAGCCGCGATGCCGAACGCGAAGCCGACGAGCTGGGCATCCAGGCCATGGCCAAAGCGGGCTACAACCCGATCGGCATGGCCACGATGTTCGAGGAGCTGCTCGAGCACCAGCAGAGCCAGCCCAGCCGCGTCGAGCAGTTCTTCTCCACGCACCCGCTCACGCAGGAACGCGTGGCCGACGCGCGCAAACGCGCGGCGCAGATCGGCGATCGCGGAGCCCTCGACGAACCGGGATTCCAGGCGGCGAAGGCGCGCGTCACGTAATCGAAGTGGTGGAGCGGCGGCTTCAGCCCGCCGCTTCACTCATCGAGGTGCAGCCACGCATCCGGCTGCGTCCCGTCGACGTCCGTGAACCCATACTCCCGCGCGAGCTCGCCCGCGCTGACCGACTTTTGATTCCACCGCGCGCAATGAGTATCCGCGGCCATCGCCGCGATCGCACGTCCGACGAAGCGCGGCGTTTCCGAGTGCGCGAAGCCTGGCGGCGCCATGGGCAGACCCTTCGCGGCGCGAGCGGGATCCAACGCATCGCGCCAGTTCGCCTCGGACACGCCGAAGTTCTCCAGCATCAGCTCCGAGCGCAGCCATCCCGGCGTGATCGTCACCGCGGCTGCGCCGTGCGGCGCCAGCTCGTGTCCCTGCGAGAACGCAAGCCGCCCCACCGCCACCTTCGCCAGATCGTAGAAGACGGAAATCCGGTAGTGCGACGAGTTGTACTCCACAGTTCCATCCGTCACTCCCACCACCAGCCCGCCCGGCTTCCCGATGAGCAGCGGCAGCAGAAAGTGCGACGTGACGATGTGCGTGTCGATGGCCAGCCGCAGGATGCGCATGCCTTTGTCGAGGTCGTGCTCCCAGACCGGCGTGTTCCATTCGGCGGGACCGCCTTTCAGCGTCTCGCCGCCCCAGATGTCGTTGACGAGAACATCGATGCGGCCGTAGTCGCGGCGCAGCCGTTGGGCGAGCGCGCTCACCTCATCCGGCACGAGGTGATCCATCGGAACGGCCACGCCGTTGCCGCCCAGACTCGTCACCAGTTCCGCCGTCTCTTCGATCGTCTCGCTGCGTTGATAGTCCGAGAAGATTTTCCGAGTGCGGCTCGTGCGGCCCGTGCAGATCACCGTGGCGCCGGCTTCGCCGAGGGCCAGGGCGATGCCGCGGCCGGCCCCGCGGGTGGCGCCTGCCACGACGGCGATTCGTCCATCGAGGGTTTTCATGCGCGGTGATCTTAAAGCGTTAAGCTTTCGCCGATCGGGAGGCTCGAATGCGACGTTGGTGGCTGGCCCTGGTTCTCTTCACCGCGCTCTCCGCGCGCGCGGCGGTCAATCCGAACGTGCCGGAGGGCAACGCCGGCGTCACGTTCGTGCAGGTCGTGTTCACGCAGCCGTTCGGCAGCAACTTCACCATCACCGGCAACTACGCCACCGTCGACGGCACCGCCACCGTCGCCGACAACGACTACCTCCCGGCCAGCGGCACGTTCACGATTCCGCAGGGACAAACCAGCAGCGAGCCCATTCAGATCGGCATCGTCGGCGACACGAAGTTCGAGCCCGACGAGACCTTCCAGCTCCGCATTACCAATGTGCAGGGAGGCCCGCTGGCGGATCCGGGCCCGTACACGTTCACCATCATCAACGACGACGTGCCGCCGACGATCAGCGTCTCCAGCGCGGCGCTGGCCGAGGGCAACAGCGGCACGACGGCGATGACCTTCAACGTGTCGTTGAGCGGCACCGCCGCCACGAGCATCGTGGCCACGTATGCCACCGTTCCCGGCACCGCGACGAGCGGCGTCGACTTCACCCCCGCGCAAGGCACGCTCACCTTCGCGCCCGGCGAGACGCTGAAGACTGTGACCGTGAACATCATCGGCGACACGCTCTTCGAAGAGAACGAGACCTTCACCCTGAACGTCACGTCCGGAAACGCGACGTCGAGCGGCACCGGCACGATCATCAACGACGACGCGCGTCCCGCCTCCAGCGTGGCCATCATCAGCGGCAACAATCAAAGCGGACGGCTGGGATTGCAGCTCGCCCAGCCGCTCGTCGTGCGCGTCACCAACGCCGCGGGCGAGCCCGTGAGCGGCGTGACCGTGGAGTGGAGCGTCACCAGCGGCCGCGCCACGATCAATCCGTCCAGCACCACGGACGCGAAAGGCGAAGCGTCGACGACCGTCGTCGTGAACAGCGTCGGTCCGATCGTCGTGCAGGCGCGCGTGGGCACGCTCACGCCGGTCAACTTCACCATCAACGCCGCAACGTCGTTCGAGTCGCGCGCGCAGGGTCCCGTCGCCATTCCGGTCGCACGCGCGCTGGATACCGTGTGCGCGCGCAACGAGCAGGAGTTCGACGCGATCTGCCGCGCCATCTCGCTCCTGCCCGACGCGAACTTCTCTTCGACGCTCGAGCGCCTCGCGCCGCAGCAGTCCGGCGCGCAGGTGAAGATGTCCGGACAGATGATCGCCTCCGTCACGAACGGCATTCACGCGCGACTGGCCGGCGTGCGCGCCGGCGCCGATCGTTTCTCCGCGCAACAGATGCAGGTCGCGGTCAACGGCCGGCCGCTCCCCATCGCGATGATCGCGACCGCGCTCGCGCCGCAGGAAGCGACCGACGCCGGCGGTTCCGGCGACAGCGACTACAACGGCTGGTCGGCCTACATCTCCGGCAACCTCGGCACCGGCGAGCGCAAGCCCGGCAACGGCCAGCTCCGCTACGACATCGACTCGCAGGGACTGACGTTCGGCGTCGATCGATTGTTCGGCCAGACCGTCGGCGGCGCGGCCCTGAACCTCATGCAGATGGATGCCGACCTCAGTGAAGGCAACGGCACCGTCGACACCAGCGGCTACGCGCTCTCCGTGTACGCGAGCCGCGGCGGCTTCTTCTCCAACAATCGCAAGTTCGACGGCCTGCATCTCGACGGCAGCCTCACGTACGGGCGCAACACGTACGAGGCCGAGCGCGAGCTGGTCATCGGCGGCATCACCGCGGCGGATGCGTCCAGCGAGAACGACGCGAACGTGTTCGCGCTCTCCGCCGGCACCGGCTTCGATGCGCACACGGGCCGCACCGACATCGATCTCTCGCTGGGCGGCACGTGGTCGCGAACGGACATCGACGATCTGTCCGAGGATGGCAGCGGGCCGCTGCTGCTGTTTGTGCAGGGACACGCCGTCAAGTCCCTCACCGCCACCCTCGGCCTGGACGCGCGCACCGCGTTCGGAGTGCCGTTCGGCACGCTGCTGCCGAGCATCCGCGCGGAGCTCGTGCATGAATTCGAAGACAGCGCGCGACTGGTCACCGCGCGATTCCTGCGCGATCATCTGAATACGTCCTTCATCGTCCCGGTCGACGAGCCCGACTCGAACTACGGACGCATCGGCGCGGGCTTGCAGGCCGTGTTTCCGTTCGGCTGGTCGGCGTCGATCGAAGCCAATCAGGACGTGATGCGCAACGACTTGAAATTCCGCAACCTGCAGTTCACCGTGTACAAGTCGTTCTGATCATGAAAGCGTGGATCGTCGCCCTCGTCCTGGCCGCACCCGCGATTGCGCAGCAGTCGCCCGATGATCTGCTGCTCGTCGACTGCCGCCTGCCCGCGAAGATCAAGCGCGTCGGGAACCGTACCTATCCGATGCAGCAGCCGCCGCGGCGCACGACGGCGGTGGACTGCCGCATCCGCGGCGGCGAGTACACGGTCTACGACCGCAGCAACTATCAGGCGTCGCTCAAGTTCTGGACTCCCGAGGCGGAGAAAGGAAGTGCGGAGGCGCAGTACTACGTGGCGAAAATCTACGAGGCGCAAAAGGATTACGCGTCCGCCGCACAGTGGTACGAGAAGGCCGCCGCGAAGGGACACTCGCCCTCGCAATACTCGTTGGGCACGTTGTACGAGCAAGGCCTCGGCGTCGGCGCCGACAAGACGAAGGCGTTCAATCTCTATCGCAGCGCGGCGGGACTCACGGGGGATTACGTCATCGTCGAGACGGCGCGCTATCAGGAGCTCGAGCGCGCCGCGGAACAGCTCGCGATTCGCGAACAGGAAGTCGAGGATCTGCAGCAACAGCTCGAGGACGCGAAGAAGCGAAACCAGTCGCGTGTGAACGAGCTGCAGAAACAACTCGACGAAGGCCGGAAGCAGATCGAGACGAACAAAAAAGAGATCGTGCGCATCCAGGGGCTCGTGCGCGCATACGCGCCCGCCGGCGCCGCGAAAGCACTGGCCGCGCCGAAGGGCGGCCTCGGGCGCTACTACGCACTCGTCATCGGCAACTCGAAGTACGCCAATCTGCCCGCGATGCCGACCGCGGAGAACGATGCCACGGCCATGGCCGACGTCCTGCGCAGCGCGTACGGCTTCGAAGTGAAGCTGCTCCTGAACGCGAACAGCAAGCAGATTCTGACGACGCTGTACGAGCTCAGTCAGAACCTCGCCGAGAACGACAACCTGGTGGTGTTTTACGCGGGACACGGCCGCCGCGATCTGCGCAATCGGCGCGGCTGGTGGCTGCCCGTCGACGCGGGCAGCGACGCGAACGCGCGCACGAACTGGCTGCCCAATCAGGACGTCAGCGACCGGCTGGCGATGGTTCCGTCGCGGCACATCCTCGTGCTGGCCGATGCGTCGTACGTCGGCGACATCACGCGCGGCGCGCCGCAACCCGAGCCCTCCGCGATGACGCCCGCGCAGTGGACGAAATACGTCGAAGCCACCAAGCGCAAACGCGCGCGGCTGGCATTGGCGTCCGGCACCGACGGCGCCAATCCGCGCTTCGCCGCGGCGCTCATCGATGCGCTGAAGAAACAGAAAGGCGTGGTGCCGGCGTCGCGAATCCACCGCGAGGTGGTCAACACGTTGACTTCCGGCACACAGGCCACCTCGGCCGTGCCCACCTTCGCGCCGCTGCAGTCCGCGTTTCACGACGGCGCGGACTTTCTCTTCGAGCGGCGATGAGCGCGCTGCCCGAGCTCGAGGCGCGCTTCGACGTCCTGGCCAAGCTCGGCGAGGGCGGCATGGGCTGCGTCTACAAAGTGCGCCACCGCGATCTCGATGAAGTGCAGATCGTCAAGACGCTGCAGGCGCATCTCAGCTCCAACGCCGACCTGCGCGAGCGCTTCATCAACGAGGCCCGGCGCGGACTGCGTCTGCGGCACCCGCACATCGCCGGCGTGCACGATTTCGCGGTCACCGCGGACGGCACGGGCTACATCGTCATGGAGTACGTCGACGGCCAGAATCTCAAGGACATCCTGGCCAGGCAGGGACCGCTGCCGCTCGATCTCGTCGGCAGCGTGGCCGCGCAGGCGCTGGACGCGCTCGCGTACCTGCACGGCGAGAAGTTCGTGCACCGCGACATCTCGCCGGACAACCTCATGCTCACCACGGGCGCGGACGGCAAGCCGTTCGTGAAGCTGATCGACCTCGGCATCGCCAAATCGCTGGACTCGGGACAGACGCTGACCATGACCGGCCAGTTCGTCGGCAAGATCAGCTATGCGTCGCCGGAGCAGTTCGGCGGCCAGCTCGACGGCCGCAGCGATCTCTACTCCCTCGGCGTCGTGCTCTACAAGCTCCTCACGAACGCGGACCCGTTCACGGGCGCGAACTTCAGCGAGCTGATTCGCGCGCACCTGTTTCAGCCGCCGCGCCCGTTCGAGGACACGGCTCCGGGCCGCGGGATCCCCGAGGCGGTGCAGCAGGTCGTGTATCGCGCGCTGGAGAAGGATCCGGACAAGCGCTACGCCGACGCGAACGAGTTTCGCGAGGCGGTCCTCAGCGCGTTCCACCTCGGGCACACGGTTCCGGCGCGCACGGCAGCGGCGGCGACGCTTCCCGACGCGACGATCGCCGTGGCTCCGCTCGACGCCACGCAGGTCGTGACGCCGCCCACCGTCGTTGCGCGGCCGGCGTCGCGCCTCCC
>DATLBM010000618.1:0-6427 GCA_035526885.1 Thermoanaerobaculia bacterium
CAGCGCGTTCGCGCTGCCTTCGCGCTCGGCGCGGTAGCGAAATGCGCGGCGCCAGACGGAGGAGAGGTCGACGCCGAGGGTGTTCATGTCGGTGGTGACGTCACAGCGCGTTTCGGTGAAGAGCTTCTCCGCGATGCCGCGGTCTTTTTCCACCGCGTCGGCCAGCCACTTCGTCGGAAACGTGTGCGCGCTGTCCTGCCAGTACGACGCGTCCTGATACTGAAACGCCGCGAGCAGTTGCCGTACGTCATCGCGCTGCTGCAGTTCGCCGAGCCAGGCCGGCGCGGGCAGCGGCATCTTCCAGCTCACCGCGTTGATCATGCGGCCCATCGAGAACGACGCCGTCTGCAGCATCATCTCGGGATAGGCATCGAGCGAGCGGGCGAGATTCCAGACCGCGTGCAGGTCGTCCCACGCCGCGGGATCGTTCGCGCGCGCTTTCCCGAGCGCGCTCGCGATGAGCATTCGCGCCGTCGTCATCTGCAATCCGCGCAGCGTCGACGTGTCGGCGTCGCCGACTTCGCCGATGCCTTCGGCGCGCTTCCACACGACGCGCTCGTTGAGCAGGAGCTCGCGGATCGCCGAGAGGTCGCGCAGCGCCGGCGGCTCGCCGATCGTCAGCTCCCCGCGCGCGGTCTCGCGTCCGACGAAATCATCGACGGCCTGACTCGTCCCCAGCGCGGTGGCCAGCGCGCGAAATTTCTTCGCCGCATCGTTGGCCTGGATTTCCGGAAAGCGCGCCGCCACGTCGTTCAGCGTTCCCATCCCGCCCGGCCACGGACGCGCCGCGGCGGTGGCCACGGCTTTCGGCGTGCGGAACCACGACACGACCCAGATCAGGAGGACGATGGCGACGATGGCGATGATCGCTTTCTTCATCGCCGCCGAGAGTAGCTTTTATACTCACCGCATGCGCAAATTCGTCGTTGCCCTGATGCTCTGCGCCGTGCCGCTCGTGGCGCAGGACGCGAAAAAGTCCGACAAGCCCGCCGACGCCAACGCCGCGCCCGAGAAGCCGCCCGCGCGCTTCGTCAAGCAGCACCGCTCGCGCATCGGCAACGCGGACGTCGCCTACACCGCGACCTCCGAAGAGATCTTCCTGAAGGATCGCGAGGGGAAGAGCACGGCGAGCTTCTTCACTGTCGCGTACACGAAGGACGGCACGCGCGCGGAAGAGCGGCCGGTGACGTTTATCTTCAACGGCGGCCCGGGCTCGGCGTCGATCTGGCTGCACTTCGGACTGGTCGGACCGAAAGTCATCGACATCCCCAGCGACGCCTCCGATCCCGGCGCGCCGCCGTACAAACTGCGCGACAACCCGTCCACGATCTTCCGCGCCACCGATCTGGTGTTCGTCGATCCCATCGGCACCGGCTACAGCCGGCCATGGGCGAGAAGAAGGACGAGGATTTCTGGGGCTACGATGAGGACGCGGACTCGGTGGCGGATTTCATCCGCGCCTGGATCACGCAGCACGATCGCTGGAACTCGCCCAAGTACATCCTCGGCGAAAGCTACGGCGGCATCCGTTCCGCGCTGCTCGTGCCGCGCCTGCAGGGCAATCTCGGCATCGGCCTGAACGGCGTCATCCTCATCTCGCCCGCGCTGAACATGGGCACGCTGCCGTTCATCACCGCCGGCAACGACCTCGCGTTCGCGACGCATCTGCCCGCACTGGCCGCGACGGCGTTCCATCACCACAAACTCCCCGACGCATGGCCGAGCCGCGAGGCGCTCTTGCGCGACGTGGAAAAGTTCGCGGGCACCGACTACCTGGTCGCGCTCTTCGCCGGCGACCGCCTGCCGCGCGCCGACCAGGAGCGCGTCGCCGAACAGCTGCATCGCTACACGGGCCTGTCCAAGGAGTACATCCTGCGCAGCAACCTGCGCATCAACGCCATCCGCTTCACGAAAGAGCTGTTGCGCGACGAAGGCAAATCGCTCGGCCTTCTCGACGGCCGCTACGTGCAGGACGAGTTGGACGACGTGGCCGAGTATCCGGACAACGATCCGTTCAACGCGAAGACGGGCCCGATCTACGTCTCGCTGTTCCAGAGCTACCTGCGCAACGACCTCGGCGTCGACTTCGACAAACGCTACATGCCGCAAAGCGACGAGGCGAATCAGAAGTGGAAGCGTCCGGCCAACCGCCGCGGCGCGTTCGCGGGCTTCGTCGACGTCACCGGCGCGCTGGCGCAGGGGACGAAGGACAACGAGGCGCTGCGCGTCTTCGCCGCCGCGGGCTACGACGACCTCACGACGTCCTACTTCGCGACGCGCTACATGCTCGAGCACAGCGGCATCGACACCGCGCGCCTGACGATCAAGGACTACGCGGGCGGACACATGATGTACCTCTACCGGCCGTCGGCGGACGCGCTGTCGGACGACATCGTGAGCTTCATCAACGGCAAGTGAATCAGCGTCATCGCGCCAATTTCATCCGCGGCGCCGGTCACTGGTAATAACGCCCCCGCACTCCCCGTCCTCGTGTACGGTGAGTTCCATGCTGCTCTCGGTTTCGCTGGCAGTGCTCCTGGCGATCGCGCCCGGGGAGAAGGCGGCGCGCGATTTCGTGGACGCGCTGGTGCGCGACGATCTGGAGGCCGTCAAGGGCTCCGCGCGCATCCTCGCGCCCCTCGGATACGCGCGGGACATGTTGCGGTTGTACGACCACGTCGAAGTCGCGTCCTGGCGCGTGGATTCGGTGGAGACGCGCGGCGAGCTGACGTACGTCCTCGTGCAGCTCGATGCCAGCGCCGTGGCCGTCGTCTCGGGACGGCGCGTGCCGTGGCCGCATTGGTGGAGCATCGAGTTGCGCGGCGACGAGCTGGTGTCCGTGATGACGCTCGAGCGCCGTCTGGCCGATCGATACGCGACGCGCCCCGGCGAGCTCGACGCGCTCCTGCGCGCGCATCCAGAGCTCGACGTCGAGCAATTCATGACCTTGCTCACGTACATCGCGTACAACCAGCATTTCTGCGACACGTTCCTCTGGATGCTGCACTACACGCACGCGCGGGGAATGGCTGCATCCGAGTCGGCCGCGTACCAGGGGCTGGCGCTCCTTGCCGATGAACGCGAGCAGCTCGACGTCGGCGAGATCGTCACCACCAGCGAGCGCGCCCTGAAGCTGGCCGAGGCGGACGGACGTTCGGCGACGCTCTCCGATGCGCATCACATGGTCGGCTGGGCGTACTGGCGCGCCGGCCGTCTGGACGACGCGATCCGCGAGCTCCAGCGCGCGGCGTCGTACTTTGGCCAGGACGACGATCCACGCGTGGCGATGTTGTCGATGCACTACATCGTCGAGATCGAGCGGTCGCGCAATCGTCTGCGCGAGGCTCTGGCCGCGGCGGAGCAGCATCACGCGATGCTCGATCGCTTCTCCACGCCGCGCAACCGCAAGGAATCCGCCGAGCAGCTGGCCGACATCCACGAGCGCCTCGGCAATCTCGACGTCGCGCAGCGCTACGCGGAAGAAGTCCGGCGCATCGCTCACGAAATGCGCGATGACGGCGCCGAAGCGCGGGCCATGTTGCGGCTGGCGTCGTGGTCGCCGGATGCCCGCTGGCTGCTGGCGGAGGCGTACCGCGTCGGCCGCGAGGCCATGGAGGACCGCGGCGCGCTGATTCAGCTGGCGCTCGTCGATCTCCAGCTCGCCGGGAACGACTTCGATGCAGCGGAGAGCGAGCTGGCCGAGGCCATGACCGGAGCGCAGCGGTCGCAGTCGGACAAGATCGTCGCCTCCGTGCTGACCAAACGCAGCGCGCTGCGATTCCTGCAGGGGCGCGCGGAACAGGCGCTGAGTGATGCCCGCGCCGCGCGCGCGCTGGCCGCCGGCGACGCGGACAAGACCGACAATCCGCTGGCCGAAGCCGTGGCGGCCGAGGCGCGAGCGCTGCGGGCACTGTCGCGTGACGACGAGGCAGAGGCGGCCTGGCGCGCGGCGATCGACGTCGTGGAGCTCGACGTCGCCGAGCGCGCGCTCGACGCGACCAGCAGCGCGGCTGTGCTGAAGTCGAAAGTGACGCCGTATCGCGAGCTGCTCGATCTGCTGGTGCAGCAGGGATGTGTGGACGAGGCGTTGGCGGTCGCGGAGCGCATGCGCGCGCGGTCGCTGCGTCACGCGTTGCGGCACCGCCAGGTCGATCCGTCGAACGGTCCCGCTCCCGCCGATCGCGCGCGCGAAGAGAAGCTCGAGCGCGCGATGGCGGACGTCAACCGGCGCCTGCTCGCGGCGACCGACCGGCCCGTGGTCGAGAAGCTTCGCCGCGAGCGCGACGACGCGCGTCTGGCACTGCGGCGCTTTCGCAGCGAGCTGCGCGCGGCCCATCCCGAGCTCCGCGCGGACGCGGCCGGCGAAAGCGATGCGCAGCGTCCAGTCCTCGCCGCCGGCGAAGTGGTGATCGAGACGGCGGTCAACGACGATGCCACGTTCGTTTTCGTTCTGCGCGGCGAGAACATCGCCGTGCGACGCGTGCCCATCGCCCGAACGGCGCTCGAAGAGCGCGTGAATGCGTTCGTGTCGTCGCTCGAACAGCGCGACCTCGCCTACCGGCCGGCCGCCCGCGCGTTGTACGACCTGCTCCTCGGGCCGGCGGCAGCGGAGCTTGCGCGCGCACGGAGCATTCGCATCGTGCCGGACGGCGTGTTGTGGCGATTGCCGTTCCACGCGCTGGTGGATGAGCGCGGCCGGCATCTCGCGGAGAGGGCCGCGGTGTCGTATGCGCCGTCGCTCGCGCTGCCGGGCCGGGCATCAACACGCCGGCCGGGCGCGCGCTCGTTGCTGGCGTTCGCGGATCCGGCCATCCAGGTGCGGACCGCCGTAGCCACGCGCTCGCTGTATCGCGACGTGACGCTGGGACGATTGCCCGACGCCGCGGCGGAGGCGCGCACGATCGCGCGTTTGTACGACGGCGCCACCGTGCGTGTAGGCGCCGATGCGCGCGAGTCGGCGTTCAAGAGGGAGGCGCCCGCGTTCCGGGTGCTGCATCTGGCCGCGCACAGCATCGTCGACGACGGCGCGCCGATGTTCTCGTCGATCGTGTTGTCGTCATGGGGCGCGAACCCGCTCGAAGACGGTCTCCTCGAAGCCCGCGAAGTGGCCGACCTGGACCTCGGCGCCGACCTGGCCGTGCTCTCCGCGTGCGAGACCGCGCGCGGAGCGGTGACGCCGGGCGAGGGCGTCCTCGGACTGAGCTGGGCTTTTCTCGCGGCGGGCGTTCCCACGACCGTCGTCAGCCAGTGGAAAGTGGCCTCGGTCAGCACGGCCCGTTTGATGATCCATTTCCATCGCCGCCTGCGCGATGGAGCGAAACCGGCGGAGGCATTGCGCGCGGCGATGCTCGAGCTTCGACGCGATCCGCGCTGGCAGCATCCATTCTATTGGGCACCCTTTGTGGTCATCGGCAACAGCGGCACTCCATCCGAACGGCAATAATGCCGCGGCGATGGGCAACGATCCGCGGCTCGAGCCGTTGATCGACTCGGGCGGCGCGGAGCCGGAGCTCGAGCGCGTGCTCGTGGAGATCGCGGCACCGCTGATCCGCAGAATCGTCGCTCGCGCCACGCGCGCGCCCGAGGATGCGGATGATCTTCAGTCCGCGATCCAGATCCGGCTCCTGCACAAGTTGCGGCGCGTCGCGGCCGCGGGATCGAGCGGCATCCAGGACCTCGACAGCTACATCGCCACGCTGAGCTACAACGTCATCAACGATCATCTGCGGCGGCGCTATCCCGAGCGCACGCGGCTCAAGAACCGGCTGCGCTACGTGCTCACGCACGACGCGCGGCTCGCGCTCTGGAGCACGCCGGCGGGGATGGCGGCGGGACTGAAGGAGTGGCGCGGATCGAACGCGACGGAGCCCGCTCCCGATGAAACGCGGACCACCCGGCGCATGCGCGACCGCGATCATCCCGGCGACGCGCTGCAGGCCGTCTTCACGGCCGCCGGCGGAGCGATCGAGCTGGAGGCGCTGGTGACTTGCATGGCCGCGCTGTGGCACGTGGTCGACGCCGCGCCCGCGGAGCCGGCGAACGAAATGGAGGCCGCACCGCTGCAGTTCGAGCGCCGCGAGCTGCTGCAGGCGCTCTGGAACGAGATCGCGGAACTGCGGCCGATGCAGCGCAAAGCCCTGCTCCTGAACCTGCGCGGGGAAGAGGAGCCGAACGTCATCGCACTGCTGATCTTGACGGGCACGGCGAAGTTCGACGACATCGCCGCGGCGCTGGAGATGTCAGGCCGGGAGCTCGCGGAAATCTGGAACGAGTTGCCGCTGGACGACCTGCGCATCGCCGCGGCGCTGGGCGTGACGCGGCAACAGGTCATCAATCTGCGCAAGTCCGCGCGCGAGCGGCTGCGGCGCAGACTTCGTAATAATCGCAACGATCGGGCGTCTTGATGGTCGAAGGGTCACACATGTCG
>DATLBM010000619.1:0-13152 GCA_035526885.1 Thermoanaerobaculia bacterium
ACACGGGCGGCACCGTTCGCGACACCGCCGGCGATGCCATCTCGCTCACGAGCACCAAGGGCGTCTCGCTGAGCTGGATGAACGTGACCAGCAACCTCGGCTCCGGTATCCGCGGCTCGGGCGTGAACGGCTTCACGCTCAGCAACTCCAGCATCTCCGATAACGGCAACGACGTCACGACCGACGAGAGCGGCATCAACATGACCGGGCTCACGGGCGCGGCCTCGATCAGCAACTCGACCATCAGCAACAACTACGAGTTCGAGGTGCAGATCGCGAACAACACCGGTCTGCTGAGCAACCTGCAGCTCACGAACGACACCATCGCCAGCAACGGTCTGAGCGGAGTGCACGGCAACCTCGTGAACTTCCTGGCCACGGGCACCGCCAACATGACCCTGAACGTCTCCGGCGGCAGCTACACGGGCGCGGCGCCGGCCACGGCCACGGGCATCCACGCCGACGCCTCGGGCGGCACGGTCGTGGCCAACGTCTCCGGAGCCACGCTCACCAGCAACAACGTGGGCGTGAACGTCTCGGCCGCGCTGAACGGCAACCTCACGTTCGACGTGAACGGCAACACCTTCACCGGCACGCGCTCGCACGGCGTGAACTACTTCATCTCCGCGAACCACACCGGTACGAGCTCCGGCAAGGTCCGCAACAATCTGATGGGCACGATCGGCGTGACCAATTCGGGCTCCGCGACCGGCTTTGGTGTCCGCGTGCAGAACGAGGCCGCCGGCAATGCCACGGTCCTCATCACCGGCAACACGATCGTCGAGATGGCCGCGACCGCGATCAACGTCAACCACGGCATCCTCGGCTCGCCGCTCGCGGGCACGACGGCCGCGACCATCACCAACAACGTCATCGCCAACGTGGCTGCGCGCGCCATCATCGTGCAGCAGAACATCGGCGCGGGCACCGTCTGTGCCGACATCGCCGGCAACACCCTGACCGGCATCCTCGGCCAGGCCGGCGACGGCACGCGCATCCGCATCCGCCAGCTCGCGGGCGGCACGTTCAACGTCCGGCAGAAGGCCGCCACGGTGGCGGTCGATGCGCAGGAGCTCGATGACGCCAATGGCAGCACCGCCGCGCAGATCAGCGTTTCAGGCACGTTCAATTACAACTCGGGAGGCTGCACGCAGCCGTAAGGCCGCGTGCACGCACTCCATGACCGCATCACGGTATTCAAGGTAGAAGGAGTCAGGACCATGGATCCATTTATGGGTGAGATCCGCATCTTCTCGATGAATTGGGCGCCGCAAGGGTGGGCGATGTGTAATGGCCAGTTCCTGCCCATCAATCAGAATCAGGCGCTTTTCTCGTTGCTGGGCACGAACTACGGCGGGAACGGGCAGACCAACTTCGCCCTGCCCGATTTGCGTTCGCGAGTTCCGATCCACCTCGGGTCGGGTCACAGCCTCGGCGAAGCGGGAGGCCAGGCCGCGCACACGCTGACGACCTCGGAGATGCCCACGCACGTGCACACGCTCATGGCGACCAGTGCTCAGGGCAACGCGCTGAACCCGCGGTTCAACAACGTCGGTCATCTCCTCGCGGCCGATCCGGGGAACAGCTACACGACCTCGACCAACGGTCTGGCGGCGTTCGCCGCCGGCTCAGTGGGGAACGTGGGCGGCAGCCAGCCGCACGAGAACCGGCAGCCGTTTCTCATCCTCACATTCTGCATCGCCCTCCAGGGCCTCTTCCCGACTCAGAACTAGGAGAACAACATGCCTTATGTTGGAGAAGTTCGAATGTTTGCCGGCAACTTCCCGCCGGCCGGCTGGGCCCTCTGCGACGGCCAGTTGCTGCCGATCTCGGAGAATGACGTGCTCTTCACGATCATCGGGACGACCTACGGCGGCGACGGGCAGGAGACCTTCGCGCTCCCGAATCTTCAGGGACGCGTGGCGATGCACCAGGGCAACGGAGGCATCATCGGCGAGACCGCCGGCGTGGAGAGCGTCACGTTGACCGTGCAGCAAATCCCCGCGCACACGCACCCGCTGCTCGGCAGCGCCACCAACGGCAATACCACCAGTCCGAACAACGCGCTGCTGGCCAACTCCACGGTCATCACGCCGTACGCGGTGGAAACGCCCGCGGCGCAGATGGCCGCTAACGCCATCTCGCCGGTCGGCGGCAGCCAGCCTCACGACAACATGCAGCCGTATCTCGTGATCAACTACATCATCTCGCTGTACGGCGTCTATCCGAACCCATCGTAGGAAGCAGGAGACAAGATCATGGATCCATTCGTTGCAGAGATCCGCATGTATCCGTACACGTTCGTCCCGAAGGCCTGGGCCGATTGTGACGGACAGCTGATGCCCCTCTCCCAGAACACCGCGCTTTTCTCGCTGCTGGGCACCTTCTACGGCGGCGACGGCAAGTCGACGTTCGCGCTGCCCGATCTTCAGGGACGCGTGCCCGTGCACCCGAAAGGCAACCAGTTCGTGATCGGGCAGGAAGCCGGCAGCGAGACCACCACGCTGCTGACCTCGGAGATCCCGCTGCACACGCACTCGCTGCTGGCCACCGTCGAAGACGGAACCCAGGGCACGTTCCAGGCCGGAGTGACCCTCGCTACCTCGATCGGCGGCCAGCTCTATCAGTCGAACACCGGCGCCAACCTGGTGACGATGAATCCCGTGTCACTGGCGCCGGCCGGCTCCGACTTTCCGCACACCAACATGATGCCCTACCTGACGATTCGCTTCTGTATTGCGCTGCAGGGCGTCTTCCCGCCGCGCCCGTGATGAAACAAGGAGACACCATGTCGAACCGAACCATGATCGGGAGACGCGAGTTCCTGGCCGTATCCACTGCCAGTGCCGTGGCCACGGCCGTCCTCGGCCCGAACCTCTTTGCGGCCGGTCTGGCCGGCGGTGCACCGCGCCGGCTGGCCATCGGCTACGCGTCCGTCGATGACGCCGCCGTCGCGCCGGCATCGAGCATCTCCGCTGCCGACGGAGGCTTCATCGGTCACGGCGCGCGCATCACCGTGACGCGCATGTCCGGTCCTGCACTCGCTCCGAGGGAGCGGCGCGCCGTCTCGCTGCGCGCGCACTTCTCGTACCTCGACGGCGCGGAGCGCAAGCTCGCCCCGTTCGAAGCGTGGGGCTGCAGCCGCGCCAACGGCTGCGAGGGCAGCGCTGCCGCCTTCACCTATCCGGTCGACGAGGTGCAGAAGATCGCCCTCTCGTTCAAGACCGAGAGCGGGGCGCCGGGCGGTGCCGCCAGCCGTCGCGAGACGTTCACCGGCGATACCACGGTGGTCACCGAGCTGCCGTTCGTCCTCAGCCTCCGCGACGAGGCCGGGACGCTCAAGCTCGCCCGCGGCTTCTACATCATCGTTCCGCTGTTCGAGAACGATGGCGAGCCGCGCTGGACTGCCTACCAGCTCGGCGATCAGGATGGACATCGCATGCTCGTCGACCGCGACAGCAAGGTCGCGCCGTTCGAGCACTTCGTCCTGAACATCGATTACGCTGCGTGACGTGAGTGCCAGCCATCCGGGTGATCGCGTGGATCGCGATGCGATCACCCTCCGTCCCGCCACCGACGCCGACTACTTCTTCATGCGCCAGCTCTACGGCGCCTCGCGCGAAGAGGAGATGCAGCGCTTTCCCTTCGACGAGTTCCAGAAGAAGGAATTCCTCGACCAGCAGTTCGGCGCGCAGTACCAGCACTATCAGCTCCATTACCCGACCTGCGAGCGCAACATCGTCGAGAAGGACGGCAAGCCCGTCGGCCGCCTCTGGATCGACGAGTGGCGCGATCAGATCCGCCTCGTCGACATCGCCCTGATGCCCGAGGCGCGGGGGGCGGGGATCGGAACGGCGCTGCTGGGCGACGTGCTCGAGCGCGGGCGCAGGGCGGGCAAGCCCGTCACCATTCACGTCGAGGCGTACAACCCGGCTCTGAAGCTCTACGAGCGTCTCGGCTTCGAGAAGGTCGACACGAACGGCATCTACTTCCTGATGAAGTGGACTCCTACGTGAAGACGGCTTCGTACTGATACGTCTGCGCGTCTTCGCCGACCGGCACCAGGAACACGTCCATCGCGCCGAGCTGGTCGTGCGTCACGTGATAGATGTGCTGTTTCAACTGGTACGACTTCGGTCCGACGAAGAACAGCGAAAACGGATGCCGGGCCAGCCGCGCCGCCTCGCTCTCCATCACTTTCGCCGCGCCCGTCAGCCGCAGCTCCACCTTCGCGCCGTTCGGGAACTCCGCCCAGAACGAGCTGCCGACGAGGGGTTCGAACGATTCGATGGTGAGCTGGTCGAGCATGGAGGCGTTGTAGCACAGATGCCACGCGCCGATGGCAAGGAATTGTTTCTTGCTATAGTAAGACGATGGGTAAGGTGACCAGTAAGTACCAGGTCAGCATTCCCAGGACTCTGGCGGAGCAGCTGCGCATCGAGCCCGGGGACGATCTGGCGTGGCGGATTCTCGGCGACGAGCTGCGTGTGGTGCCGGCCGCAAAGACGCGAACGTGGACGGTCGAACAGCGGCTGGCTCTCTTCGACGCCGCCACGCGCCGCCAGGCCACGCGCAACCGAGCGGGTCGCGAGAGCTCGTCGCGCGATCGCGGCTGGACGCGCGAGGAGCTCTACGAACGTGGCCGCACTCGTTGATACCAACGTTCTCGTCTATCGCTACGATCCGCGCGACCCGCGGAAGCAGAAAATCGCCGCGGACCTCCTGCGCCGCGGAATCACCGACGGGTCGATCGCCATCGCATTTCAGGCGGTGATCGAGTTTTACGCCGCGGTGACGCGGCCCCTCCGCGGCTTTCGCAGGCTGCTCGAGCCGCAGGAGGCCACGCGGGAGACCGAGGAGCTGCTTCTGCAATACGACGTGCTCTACCCGGATGCGCACGTACTCCGCGCCGCTCTGCGTGGATGCGCGACGTATCAGCTCTCGTGGTTCGACGCGCAGATGTGGGCGTATGCGGAAACGCACGGATTGCCCGAGATCCTGTCCGAGGAGTTTCAACACGGCCGTACCTACGGCACCGTGCTGGCCACCAACCCGTTCGCGTAGGACCTATAAGTCCTGTAGGTCCCATCCGTCCTATAGGAAAATAGCCCACCATGACCGTCCTCGAGCAACGCGCGCCCAACACCGAAGTCGAGGCCGACCTCGGGTTCGGCGCCGTCGTGGCGCGCGAGAGCCGGCAGCGCCTGCTCAACCGCGACGGCACGTTCAACGTCCGCCGCGAGGGACTGCGCTTCTGGGAGTCGCTGTCCGCGTACCATTACCTGCTCACCATCTCCTGGCCGAAGTTCTTCGGCATCGTCGTCGTGGCCTTCCTCACCATCAACGCGCTCTTCGGGTGCTTGTACATGCTCGCCGGCGAAGGAGCGCTGAACGGCACGCACGCCGACACGCTGCCCGGACTCTTCGTCGAAGAGTTCTTCTTCAGCGTGCACACGCTGGCCACCATCGGTTACGGCACCATCGCACCGGCGTCGCTGCTGGCGAACATCATCGTCACGGTCGAGACGCTGGTCGGCCTGGTGAGCGTCGCCGTGATGGCGGGCATCTCCTTCGCGCGTTTCTCGCGTCCCGTCGCAAACATCCTCTTCAGCCGCAACGCCGTGATCGCGCCGTACCGCGGCGGACGCGCGTTCATGTTCCGCATCGTCAACCGGCGCAGCAACCAACTCGTCGATCTCGAGGCCAAGGTGATGCTCAGCCGGCGCAAGCGCGAGTCCGCGAACGACCGCGAGTTCATCGCCCTGCAGCTCGAGCGCGATCACGTCAACTTCTTTCCCCTCGCCTGGACCATCGTCCATCCCATCACCGCCGACAGCCCGATCCGGCACTGGACCGATGGCGACGACGCGCAGTGCGACGCGGAGTTTCTGGTGATGCTGAACGGCTTCGACGAGACGTTCTCCCAGATGGTGCACACGCGTTCCTCGTACAAAGCGGATGAGATCGTCTGGGGCGCGAAGTTCGCCTCCATGTTCCAGCCGAAGGACGAAAGAGGGACAATCAGCGTCGACATCCGCAAACTTCACGACATCGAGCGCGTCAGCGTGTAAACGCGGCGCGTCCCGGGAACGTCAGGTGTTCATATGAAACGCGTACTGCTGGCCGTTGTGACCGTGGCGGGGCTGTTCGCATTCGCGGCGCCGAAGCATCGCGCCGTGCGCAGCCCATTCGGCAATCCGATCGACGGCGAGATCTTCGCCAAGGCCTCCGCCGCCGGCATCGAGACCGCGCCCCTCGCGGGCGACGAAGAGTTTCTCCGCCGCATCTACGTCGATCTCACCGGGACGATCCCCAGCGCCGCCGAGGTCGAGGCGTTCGTGGCCGACACCGCGTCGGACAAGCGCTCGAAGAAGATCGACGAGCTGTTGCGCTCCGACGCCTTCGTCGACCGCTGGACGATGTGGTTCGGCGATCTGGTCCAGAACGTCCAGATCTCCAACAACTCCCGCGAGTACTACCTCGGCCGCAATGCCTACTACAACTGGATCAAGCAGTCGATCTCCACGAACAAACCGTACGACGCGATGGTCCGCGAGCTGCTGGCGGGTGAGGGGAACAACTTCGACATCGGCGTCGCCAACTACGTCGTGCGCCAGTTGCAGAACAACGGTCCTCCGCAGGACACCTACGACAATCTCGCCGCGCACTCGGCCGAGAAGTTCCTGGGCATGCCCATGCTCTGCATCTCGTGCCACGACGGGCAGGGACATCTCGAGCTGGTGAACTGGTACCTGCGCGGCAAGTCGCGCGAGGACTTCTGGAAGATGGCCGCGTTCTTCGCGCGCACGACCTCGCGCGGCGAGCGTTACACCGATCCCGCCAATCCGAACGCGAACATCATCCGCTTCAACGTCGGCACGAATCCGAACGTCGCGTATCGGCTGAACACCACGGACGGCAACAAGACGCCGAGGCAGCCGAAGGCGGGGCAGTCCAGCATCGTCACGCCCGCGTTCATCCTCACCGGCGAGCAGCCCGCCCTCAACGAGCCGTACCGCGTGGCTTACGGACGCATGCTCACCGCCGACCGCCAGTTCGCGCGCAACACCGTGAACCTGATCTGGAAGGAGATGTTCGGCCGCGGCATCGTCGACCCCGTCAACTCCTTCGATCTGACGAAGCTGAGCACGCAGCCGTCGCATCCCGTGATGCTCGAGAACCTGGCCACGGAGTTCATCACCAAAAACTACAACCTTCGCGAGCTGCTGCGCACGATCGCGATGTCGAACACCTATCAGCTCTCATCGCACTACAACGGACCGCAGCCCGACGAGTCGTACTTTGCGCGACGCCAGCCGCGACGCATGTCCGCGGAAGTGCTCCTCGACGCCATCGGCACGGCCACCAATCAGCGCTACACGCTGAACATCCAGGGCATGTCGCCGGTCACGCGCGCGATGCAGGTGCCCGATCCTCTCGATGGACGCCAGGCCCAGGCCGGGCGGTTCATGAGCAACTTCGGCCGCGGCGATCGCGACGACGTCGCGCGCACCAACGACTCCGCCATCTCCCAGGCGCTGGCGATGATGAACGACCGCGTCGTCACCGATCGCGTGAAGCGCACGGCCACCTCCACCGTGGGTGTGCTCACGTCCACGTTCGCGAACGATCGCTCGCAGCTGGTCGATCGCCTCTACCTGGCTACGCTGTCGCGCAAGCCGACGGCGGAGGAAAAGCGCATCGCACTCGAGTATCTGAATGGCGGCCCGCTCGTCGAGCGCGCGGAGGACCTGCAGTTCGTGCTCATCAACTCATTGGAGTTCTCATTCGTATGAACGCCTTCTCGCGCCGCAACTTCATGCGTATCGCCGGCACGGGCCTCGTGGCCTCGTGGTTCGCCGACGTCATCGATCCGGGCCTGCTGTTCGGCCAGGTCAGCACCGCCTCGCCGCAACTTCGCAACTCCGCGAAGAGCGTCATCTTCATCTTCCTGTCCGGCGCGCCCAGCCAGACCGACATGTGGGATCTGAAGGAAGGCGCGTGGACGCCGTCCGACTTTGCGCCGACCAGCTACGGCAGCACGCGCTGGCCGCAGGGGCTGATGCCGAAGACGGCCGGTCATCTCGACAAGCTGACCATCATCCGCAGCGCGCAGTCGTGGGCCGCGGTGCATCAGCTCGGACAGGTGTGGGCGCAGATCTCGCGCAACCCCGGGGGCGCGACGGGAGCCATCGCGCCGCACATCGGCGCCGTGGTGGCGCTGGAGTCGCAGACCAATCGCACGACCTCCGACGTGCTGCCGGGCTTCATCGCCCTCAACTCCGGCGCCATTCCGACGTCGGGCTATCTGCCCGCGAAGTACGCGCCGTTCGGCGTCACCGCGTCTTCGACCGGACTGACGACGCTCGCGCATCCCGACGGCACGGAGCGCTTCAATCGCCGCTGGGACCTCCTCCACAAGCTCGATTGCTGCCGCGCCGACGACTCTCTCGGCAAGCCCGCCGCGGACATGGACGACTTCTACGATCAATCGAAGACGCTCATGGAGGCGCCCGGCATCAACACGCTCTTCTCGTTCACCGATGAAGAGCACACGCGCTACGGAGCGACGGCGTTCGGCGACTCACTGGTCGTCGCGCGCAACCTGGCCGCGTCGAACAAAGGCACGCGCTTCATCCAGGCCACGCTCGGCGGCTGGGATCATCACTCCGGCATCTACGACAAGGCCGCGGCGCAGTCGCTCTACGCGCAGGGCAAACAGCTCGACGACGCCCTCGGCGCGCTGCTCACCGACCTGGCCACGATGAACATCCTCAAGGACACGCTGGTCGTGCTCACCTCGGAGTTCGGACGCACGGTCGGCCCGCTGAACGGGCAGGGCGGACGCGATCACTATCTCCGCAACTCCGTCGTGTTCGCCGGCGGCGGCACGCGCGGCGGACGCATCATCGGCGAGACCAATGCCACCGGCAACGCGGTGGTCGACTACGGCTGGAGCGCGAAACGCGACGTGCGTCCCGAGGACGTGACGTGCACGATCTACTCGACGCTGGGCATCGACTACACGAAGGTGCGCAACGACGATCCGCTGGGACGCGGCTTCGAGTACGTGCCGGACGCGAAGATCGGCGCGTACACGGAAATCGGCGAGCTGTTCTGACGTAGGGCGGGCTTCAGCCCGCCTACAGCCTCACGTTCTTCACGACCATGAACTTGTAGATCACGACCGCCACGATCAACACGCCGAGAAGCACCGCGCCGAGCGCGTCCTCGAGCCACGGCGGCAGCTTCGCGCCGGTCTTCTTCACGTACACGCCGGCGCCGACCAGCGCCAGGAACACCAGTCCGAACACGACCAGCACGCCGTTGCCGCTGTCTTTCTTCGGCTCGGGCGGGGGCGGGGGCGGCGGCATCCAGCGATCGCGGCTCGCGCTGTAGCGCGAGACGATGATTCCGCACGCGCTGCACTCGATCGCGCTCGCGGACAAAGCGTGGCCGCACTTTGGACAATCCATGCGTTTTTCAGCGACGCGTGAAATGGTAAACGAGAAACACGAGGCCGAGGAGCACCTGTGCACCGAAGATCGCCACGAGCTTGTACGGCGTGTACAGGAACAGCGCTGCACCCGACACGCCGGCGCTGAGCGCGGCCATGATCACGCCGGAGCCGTACTCCATTTCGCCCCATTTGTAGTAAAGCGACGCGAAGGCGACGATCATGCCGATCGTCAACATGCGCAGAATGTTCTCATGAATCCGCCGCTCATCCTGGAGGACTTCCTCGACGACGCGACGCGCGCCTCGATTCTGCGTGCGCTCGAAAACGCGCCCGCCGCCGCCGCCCCCGTCTACGGCAGCGCGGGCTTGGGCGCGGCGGTGCAGCCGCGCGCGCGCAGCACGCGAATGCTCGCTGTCGACGACGAACTGCGGACGTTCATCCACACGCGCCTCGGCGATCTGCGTCCGCAACTCGAACGGCATTTCAGCGTTGCGCTGCAACGATGCGAAGACCCGCAGTTTCTGCGCTACGACCCGGGCGATTTCTTCGTTGCCCATCAGGACGGGAACACGTCGCTCATTCACGACGACTCACGCCACCGGCGCATCTCCGTGATCGCCCTGCTGAATTCACAGTATGGCGGCGGCTCGCTGGTGTTCCACGGGAGCTACCCCGATTGGGACGCGCGCTACACCGTCCCTCCCGTCCCCGGAGCACTGATCGCCTTCCCTTCGGAAACGACTCACGAGGTCACGCCGGTGACGCACGGCGTGCGGTACAGCATCGTGTCCTGGTACCGGTAGCGACGCTGCTACACTCTCCAGAATCATGCAGGTGATCCTTCAGGGAAGCCTTCGGCATTTTCCTGCCGCGGAGCTGCTGACGTTCCTCCTCCACCGCAGCCAGACCGGGACGCTCGATCTGGACAACTCCGGGCGCCGCACGCGCGTCCTTTTCGAGAACGATCACATCGTCTGGGCCGAGTCGAACAAGGTTCCGGACGCCACCGAGGCCGTGCTCGACGTCCTGGCCTGGGATGCGGGCACGTTCACGCTGCTCGATTCCTTCGCGCTGCCCGAAACGGCCACGCGGCTCGCGCTCGCGCTGCCGGCGCTCGTCGAAGAAGCGAGGAAGCGCGCCGAGGGATATCGCGACGACACGCTGTTCCGCGTGGTCGAGAATCCCGCGCAGCAACAGGTCAGCCTCAGCGGCGAGCAGTTCAAGATCCTGTTCCGTCTCTCCGGCGGCCGCACGCTGGCCGAGCTCGTGAGCGATCTGCAGATGGACCGGGCCACGCTCGCCAAGGGATTGAAGACGCTGGAAGAGCTGGGGTTGGTCGAGTCGGGACGCGAAGTGAAAGCGCCCGAGCCGATCGTCGAGCATCCCTTCGCGAAGACCAACACCGCGCCCATCCCGAAACAGGAAGACGCCGAAGTGACGCGCGTGGAGCGCGCGGTCATCACGCGCAACACCCTCGCGCCGAAATCCATCGCCCGCAAGAACACCCTCGTCGGCTCGCTCACCCCCGATGACAACCCCGACTCGGTCTTCCCGCTCCTCGACTCCGAATGCATCATCGGGCGCGCCTCCGACTGCGCGATCACGGTCACGGACGGCAGCATCTCCTCCCGCCACGCGCGCGTTACGCGCTCGCCCGACGGTTTTTCCATCGAAGACCTCGGAAGTCGCAACGGCACGTTCGTCAATGGAGAGAAAGTGGACAAACCACGCCTGCTCGCCGACGGCGACGTCGTTCGCCTCGGCAAGTTGATCATGACCTTCAACGTCGCCCAGGAACAGAAGGCCGAGCCCAAAACGCAGATGCAGAGTCTCGAGTAATCGTCCCCAGGAAAACCAATGCCCCCATTCGATCTCGCCATCGTGGGCTCCGGCCCGGCAGGCCTGGCCACCGCGGCTCACGCGCAGGCCAACGGTCTCTCCTACGTGCTCCTCGAGCGCACCGACCACCTCTCCGACACGATCTACAGCTACCAGGCGCGCAAGTTCGTCATGGCCGAGCCGGTGATGATCCCCGCGCGCGGCGATCTGCCCTTCGAGGCCGGATCGCGCGAGCAGATCCTGGCCGCGTGGCAGCAGTACACCGACGCGCGCAAGCTCAACGTCGCGTACAGCGCCGAGGTGAAGTCGATCAAGAAGGAAGGGGATCGATTTCAGATCAAGACCGCGGCCGGCGCGAGCTACGACGCGGGCAGCGTCGTGCTGGCCATGGGCACGCAGGGCAATCCACGCAAACTCGGATGTCCGGGCGAGGACATGCCGCACGTGAAGTATCGCCTCAACGATCCGGCCGAGCATTCCGAGCAGGACATCCTCGTCGTCGGCGCCGGCGACTCCGCTCTCGAGATCGCCATCGCGCTTTCGGATGAGAACCGCGTCGGCCTGATCGTGCGCGCCTCGGAGATCACGCGCGCGAACGACATCCTCATCAAGGACGTCCTCTCCCGCCAGGCCTCGGGACGCATGACCGTCTACTTCAACACCACCATGAAACACGTGTACGACGGCTACTGCGATCTGAACGTTCGCGGCGAAGTCGTGCGCGTGCCCGCGGAGCTGATCTTCCTCAAGCTCGGTGCCGACGCGCCGCGCAAGTTCTTCGAAGCGGTGGGCATCAAGTACAGCGGTGCGAGCGCGGACGCGCGTCCGATTCTTTCCGAGGTGTACGAGTCGAGCGTGCCGGGGTTGTTCCTGATCGGCGCCGCGAGCGGGCGGGATCTCATCAAGCTCGGGATGAACCAGGGCTGGGAAGTCGTCGAGCACCTGATGGGACGCAAAGTCGAGCCGGCTGACGAAGCGGTGCTCAAGGAGCGGCTGCCGTACTGGGAAGGCTCCGTGCGCGAGCGCATCGCGGCGCTGCGCGCGCGCGTGCCTCTGTTGGCCGCGGCGGACGAACAGCAGTTGCGCGAGACCTTCCTGGCCGCGCGGGTGAGGGAGTACAAGCCCGGCGAGACGATCCTCCGCCAGAACGACTACACCAACGACTTCCTGATCATCGCGGCGGGACGCGTGGAGCTGCGCCGCCAGCCCGAGCAATCCGCGAGCGAAGTGAAGATCGCCGAGCTCACCGCGGGCAACTTCTTCGGCGAGATGTCGCTCATCTCCGGACGCCGGCGCACGGCCACGGCCATCGCCGTCGGACCGACGCGCATCATCGAGATTCCCCGCAAGTCCATCCTCAAGCTCTTGGGCAACGCGCCGCGCGCGAAGAACCTCGTCGATCAGGCCTTCATGCTGCGCGCGTTCGGCGGCTATCTCTTTCCCGGGATTCCCGAAGCGGCGCTGGGAGAGCTCGTCGATCGCGCCACCATCGAGCCGGTCGGCAAGGACGCCACCGTGTTCCGCGAGGGCGACAAGGCCGACGCGTTCTACCTGATCCGCAACGGCATGGTGAAGATCGCCAAGAAGTCGGGCGACAAGGAAGTCGTGCTCTCGTATCTCGTGGCCGGGAACTTCTTCGGCGAGGCGGCACTCTTCTCCGACTCGGCGCGCACGGCCACGGTGAGCGCGATCTTTCCCGCGGAGCTGATCAAGCTTTCCAAGAAAGACTTCAACGACTTCATCAACGCGCGGCCGGAGTTGCGCGACGTGCCGATGAAGAAGCTCGAGGAGCGGCGCATCGCCTCGCTCGTGGCCGAGGCCACGCCGGGATCGGGAGCGATCCTGGGTGATCT
>DATLBM010000620.1:0-5206 GCA_035526885.1 Thermoanaerobaculia bacterium
GATGATCGTGCGCAAGGCCATCAAGGTGAAGGCGGACATCGTCACCGCTGACGAGCGCGAGGCCGACCTGCGCCGCCTCCTCAACTACGGACACACCATCGCCCACGGCCTCGAGGCGGCCATGCACTACGAGGGGATCACGCACGGCGAGGCGGTGGCGTGGGGGATGATCGGCGCGAACCTGATCGCCGTCGATCGCGGCCTGCTGCCCCGCGACGAGGCGGAGCGCATCCGCAGTGTCATCCTCCACTATCAGCCGTCGCCGCTGCCGCGCCTGAGCGTCGACGACGTGTTCGCCGCGACCGAGCACGACAAGAAAAACACGGGCACCTCGCGGGTCATGGTGTTCCCGCGACGCGTGGGCGATTGCGTTGTGGTGAACGATGTGGCGGCGGAGGAATTGCGTTCCGCGATTGCCGCTATCCTGACGGCGTGAAGACCCTCGTTCTCGCGATCACCATCCTTGCCCAGGTTCCCTACATCGAGACGCTGGAAGTGCGCGTGCACAGCGTCGACGTCGTCGTCACGGACGCCGCTGGCAAGCCCGTGACCGCGCTCGCGCGCGAAGACTTCGTGCTGCTCGAAGACGGCGCGGAGAAGAAGATTACGAATTTCTCAGGGGTCGTAGGACCTGTGAGACCTACAGGACCTATGAGTCCTACAAGCGCCGCGGAGCCGGAGCCCGCTCCCGCGACGGCCGAGAAGCGCGCCCCCCGCAAGTTCATCTTCTACGTCGACGAGATGTCGCTCACGGCGCCGGTGATGAAGAAGCTGGAGAGCGAGCTCGGAAAACTGATCGACGAAACGATGGAGCCCGGCGATGAGGCCATGATTCTTCGGCCGGCCGAGGAGAAGAAGCTCGCGCAGCCGTTCAGCGGGGACCGCGACGCGGTGCGCAAGGCACTCATGGACACCATTCGCGCCGAGAAATGGCGCGGCGATGCGCCGATCGTCCGCGAGATGCGCCTGCTCGAGAACGAAATGAAAGGCGTAGCCAGCCATCAGGCCGCGCGTGTGGCCGCGCGCCGCTGGGCCGGCATCGTCCGCGCCCGCGTCACCCAGCGCCTCGGCCAGCTCCGCTCCGTGGTCAACGCCGCGGCGGAAGTGCAGGGGAGAAAGGTGCTGGTGCTCGTGACCGAGTCCATGCCGCTCGAGCCGGGCAAGGAGGCGTTCATCGCGTACAGCGACGTGGTGAGCGTGGAGGCGACCGGCGTCAACGACCCGTCGTCAGCCGGCGGCGCCGACGCCTTCGGTGACTGGACCGCCAATCCGAACTACAACAGCAACGTCGACTGGGTGAACCTCAAGCCGCTCTTCACCGAGATCGCGCGCAGCGCGTCGACGAACGGCATCACCATCTACAGCGTGCAGCCGGAGTACGGTCTCGATCTGCTGCTGCCCGGCGGCAACATCGAGGCCACGATGCCCGGCCGCGATGCCTGGCAGCCGCGCGAGCAGCGCCGTCCCGCATCGGCCTCGCGCATGACCGGCACCGGCATGACCAAGATGGTCGAAGCGATGACCAGCAACACCGAGAGCGCGCTCAAGCCGCTCGCGGAGATGACCGGCGGCACGTGGGGCCGCGGCGGCCTCAGTCTCGACAACATGATCAACGGCATCGTCTCCGACGTTCAGTCCTACTACTCCCTCGGCTACCGCGCCGGCGACGACGTCGATCAGGCGCACCGCATCGAAGTGCGCGTGAAGGGACATCCGGAATTCAAAGTGCGCACGCGGCAGGAAGTGCTGCGCAAATCGCCGGCCCGCGAGATGACGGACCGCGTCGTGGCCACGCTGCTCGTGCCCGCGCCGTCGAACGAGCTGGGCATCCGGCTGGAGTCGAAGGTCACCGCCGTCGCGGCCGACCGTCAGTACAAGACGGTGCTCGTGGCGGCGCGCATCCCGCTTTCATCGCTGACCTTCATCCCCGATGGCGACAAGCTGAAGGCGCACTTCAGCGTGCACTACGCGGTGAGCGGCGAGGACACGGACTTCGTCAGCGGCGTCCACGGCGAGCAGACGGTGGAAGTGCCGGCGGCGAAGTTCGAGGAAGTGAAGACGCAGAACTGGACGTACGTCGTTCCCCTGAACCTGCGTCCGGCGAAGCACGTGGTGTCGATCGGCGTGCTGGACACGCTGTCGTACATGTCGGGCTTCGGGCGGCTGGAGCTGGATCTCAAGAAGTAGCGGCCTGGCTTCGCTGGGAGACGACCGGGGGCCTCCGGTCGTCCCTCAGCGAAGCTAAGCCGCCCGCTTCACCGGCAGGCGCAGGACCATGCTCGTGCCCACACCTTCGATCGAGGCCACGCTCACTTCGCCGCCGTGCGCCTCCACCACCTGCTTGACGATGTAGAGGCCCAGGCCGGTGCCGCCGCCGCCGCGAAGCGACTTCGTCGCGCTCTGCTTGTATTTCTGGAAGAGGCGGTCGATCTCATCCGACTTGATGCCCATGCCCGTGTCGGTCACCGTGATCACGATCGCATCCGGCGCGTCGCCGTTGCGCACGATCTGCGCGCCGACCGAGATCAGTCCTTTTTTCGGCGTGAACTTCAGCGAGTTCGAGATGAGGTTGATGACCGCCTGCGTGAGCTTCTCCACGCTGCCGATGATCTGCGGGATGTCGCGGCCATGCGCGGACAGGAGGAAGATCTCGTCGCGCGCGGCTACCGATTGAAGGCTGCGCACCGCGCGTTTGAGCACGCCCGCGACGCGCACCGGCTCGCGCTCCACGATGAAGTTGCCCGACTGGATCTTCGAAAAATCGAGGATCTCGTTGACCAGGCCCATCATGCGATCGCCTTCGCGATAAGCCTCGCGCAGCAGATCCGAGTAGACCGTGTCGAGCTTCTCGCCGATTTGCGCCAGCACGAACTCCAGCGTGCCCTGGATGCCCGAGAGCGGTCCGCGCAGGTCGTGCACGATCTGCGCGGTGAAGTCCGACTTGGCCTGCTCCGCCTCACGCTGCTGCGTGACGTCTTCGAAAGCCAGGGCCACCGCGGGACCGTCTTCGTCGGCGACGTGCATGATCTTGTCGATGCGGAAGACGCGGCCTTCGATCTCCACGTCGATGGTGCGCGAGTCGTCGTTCTCGAGGAAGAAGCCCTGCAGCCAGCCGCGCTCGCCGGCCACCGCGCGGGCGGCCTCGCGAATCCAGTCGATGGCATCCGCGCCGAAGGCATCGTTGAAGGCGCGGTTGCGGTAGCGGATCGTGCCGTTCTCCGCGATGGCGGCGATGCAGGTCGGCAACTGGTCGAGCAGCTCGAGGGCGAAGGCGAAGTTCATTGCGGCACCACGATGGCGCGCTCGTGCTCGAGCTTCGCCAGGATGAAGATGGTCGTGAAAGGATCGAACGGGCTGAGGATCATCAGCTTCTGCACGTCCAGGCGCCCGTCGATGAGCGAGACCAGGTAGCCCTCCTGGGCGTTGAGGTGGAAGCGGTCGAAGTTCGACAGAAAGTCCGCGCTCATCTTGGGCACGGCCTGCTGGCCGCGCGGATGGCCGAGGAAGTTCTTGACGATGGTGTTGCGGATGATCTCCACGTAGCCGCGGATGGAGAGATCGTCGGGATACTGGCGGCGCGCCTCCAGCAGTTTCCCGTAGGTGTGCCAGGGACCGTTTTGTTTCAGGGACTCAGCCACGAGCCGGGGCCAGTCAGGCCGGGCGGGGGCGACAGGGGACGCGGACATTCGGAACGATTGTAAACTGCGCCGAGTGAGCGAACACCAACTCGTTCCGCAGGCCCCGCCGTCGCGACGCCGTTCGCGTCTGCTCATGCTCCTCATCGCCGGAGCGCTGGGCATCCCGGCGGGCTTCCTCTTCGCCAACGCCGTGCGCATGCCGGAAGTGAAGAAGCTGATCGACTATCAGCCCGCGATCATCACTCGCATCTACGATCGCAACGGCGTGCCGTTCGCGGAGTACTCGATCCAGAAGCGCATCGTGGTCCCCAAACGCGAGATGGCCCAGGTCTTCGTCGAAGCGGTCATCTCCACCGAGGATTCGGAGTTTTACAAGCACGGCGGCGTGGATCCGAAGGCCATCATCCGCGCCATCGTCAAGGACGTCATCGAGCGCCGCTCGGCACAAGGCGCCTCCACGCTCACGCAGCAGCTCGCGAAACAGGTTTTCCTCACTCCCGAGAAAACACTGCGCCGCAAGATCAATGAAGCCTTCCTCGCGGTGCAGATCGAAAAGGATTTCACCAAGGATCAGATCTTCGAGCTCTACGCCAACCAGGTCTACCTCGGGCACGGCGCCTATGGCGTCGAAGCGGCGTCGCGTCTCTATTTCGGCAAGCACGCCAAGGAACTGGCGCTGCCCGAGGCGGCGGTGCTGGCGGCGCTGATCCGGTCACCGATGTATTACAGCCCGCTCACGCATCCCGACCGCGCGAAAATGCGCCGCGACTACGTCCTGAGCCGCATGCTCAAGGAGAAATACATCACTCCCGAGCAGTACCGGCAGAGCGTGAGCGCGCCCATTACGCTGGGAACGTTCAAGGAAGAGTCGCCGCGCATCGGCGCTTATTTCGCGGAGGAGATCCGGCAGTACATCGAGAAGAACGAGAAATTCGGTGCGGAAGAGCTCTATAAGAGCGGACTGAAAGTCAATTCGACGCTCGATCTGAAAATCCAGCAGATCGCGGAGAGCGCATTGCAGCGCGGCCTGCGGCGCTTCGACAAGCGGCGCGGATTCCGCCGTCCGACGCGCAATCTCGTCGCCGAGGGATTGGATCCGGAGACGTGGCGTGACCCGAGCTGGAGCAATGAGCCGTATGTCAAGGAGCGTCTCTATCCCGCGGTCGTGCTCGACGTCACGAAAGACAAGCTGATCGTACGCGTGCATCGGGACCGCCTCGAGCTGTCGCCCGACGCCTGGTCCTGGACGAAGAAGAAGACGATGCAGGGCGTGCTGAAGCGCGGCGACGTCGTGTACGTGCTGCAGCAGGAAGATGCGAAGACGAAGGCGCTGCAGTGGCGGTTCGACCAGATGCCGCTGGTCCAGGGCGCGGTGGTCGTGCTGGACGTGAAGACCGGCGAAGTGCGCGCACTGGCGGGCGGCTACGACTTCCAGATGTCGAAATTCAACCGCGCCGTGCAATCGCGGCGGCAGACCGGATCGTCGTTCAAGCCGCTCGTGTACGGCGCGGCATTCGAAACGGGACTGACGCCCGCGGACACGCTCTTCGACGCGCCGGTAGCCATTC
>DATLBM010000621.1:0-7060 GCA_035526885.1 Thermoanaerobaculia bacterium
TACGCGTGGTTCATCGGCAACGTTGGCGACACCTCGCAGCCCGTCGGCACGAACTCCGCGACGATCACCATCACGCCGACGGTGACCACGACGTACTGGGTGCGCGTGACCAACTGCAGCACGCAGTTCGCGAACAGCGTCGCCGCGACGGTGTTCGTGTCGTGCGCCAGTCCGCAGATCCTCAACCAGCCGTCCAGCACCAACGTGGCCGAGGGGAGCTCGGTGACGCTGCAGGTCGGCGCGACCGGCAGCAGCCTCACGTACCAGTGGTACCTGGGACCGAGCGGCGACGCGCGTCTGCCCGTCGGCGCGAACAGTTCGAGTCTCATCATCACGCCGTCGAGCACCACGCAGTACTGGGTGCGCGTCAGCGGCGCGTGCGGAACGCCGGTCGACAGCAACACCGCCACGGTGACCGTCATCCCGTGCGCGGAAGTGGAGCTCGAGGCGCCGTCGTCGACGCCGAATCCGGGCATCGGCAACTTCCGCCTGAACATCAACGCGTTCAGCAGCGCCACGCCGCTGCAGTTCCAGTGGTTCCGCGGCACCACTCCCGGCTTTGGCGGCACGCTCATCGCCTCGACGCAGGCCAACAACGTTTCCGTCACCGCGGCCACGAGCTTCTGGGCGCGCGTGACGAACAGTTGCGGCAAGAGTGCGGTCTCGGCACTGATCACGGTCGCGCCGTGCACGCTGCCGTCGATCGCCACGCAGCCTGAAGACAGGAAGATCGTCACGGGCAACACGGCTTCGCTGTCGCTGGCCGTGAACGGCACGGGCACGACGGTGAAGTGGTATCGCGGCGCCATCGGCGATCGCACGAATGAAGTGGGCAGCGGCACGGGCGTGACCGTCGGTCCGCTCTTCGCGAATACGACGTACTGGGCGGAGCTCACGAACACGTGCGGCACGATGGCCTCGCGGCTGGTGACGGTGACCGTCGATCAGGCCACGACGAATCTGTTCCTGCTCAACCGGCGGTTCAACGTGCAGGTGCGCTACAAGAATCAGTTCGCGAATCCGCCGTCCGAGGGACTGCTCACGGGGCAGTCGCTGCAGGCGTCGACGCTGAGCGACACGGCGATCTTCTGGTTCGACTCGCCGCTGGTCGTCGAGCTGATGGTGCGCGTCTCCGACGCCCGCCCCTTCGACAACGCCTTCCACGTCTACCTCGGCGGCCTGAGCGACGTGGAGTTCTTCATCACGGTGAAGGACACGGTCACGGGCAAGAGCGTCGAGTATCACAAGCTCCCGAACTCGCTCGTCGGACAGATCGACCGCAAGTCGTTCCCCGCGGGCAATTCGCTCACGGAGGCGATCGGCTCGATGTCGGCGCTGCCGTTCCAGCTCGCCGCCAACGCCGACACGACGACGCTGCGCATGCTCAATCGTTTCGACGTGCGCATCCGTTATCGCAATCAATTCGCGAACCCGGCCACCGAAGGCTTCCTCCTCGGCCGCTCGATCACGAAGGTCAACACGACGGAGACAGCGGTCTTCTACTTCGAGAACCCGGAGTCGGTGGAGTGGATCGTGCGCTTCTCGGACGTGAGACCGTTCGCGGACCGCATCGACTTCTTCCACGGCGGCCTGAGCGACGTGGAGTACACGGTGATCGTGAAGGACACGGTGACGGGACAGGAGAAGTCGTACCCGGTGGCGCCGTTCAGCCTGGCGGGCGGCGTGGATCGGCAGTCGTACAAGCCGTAGGCGGGCGCGGCCGCCAATCCCTACCGTTTTGAAACCACCGCGCGCCTCCGGCATCGAATAAAGGCCGGCGAACCGGCCGTTTTCCAATTGTCAGGAGGCACGCGGTGACCCAGTCCAAAGGCAGGCTTTTACCCCTAGTTCTCTTCTTCCTCTTCGGCTGCATGCAGGGGCAGTCGACGGCCGTCGCCGCGACCGCCGCGAACAAGCCCAAAGTCAAGGGAGGATCGATGTCGCAGTTCACCAAGCCGTCCGATGCGGAGCTCAAAAAGAAGCTCACGTCCCTCCAGTACGACGTGACGCAGAACGACGGGACCGAGCCCGCGTTCCGCAACGAGTACTGGGACAACCACAAGCCCGGCATCTACGTCGACGTGGTCAGCGGCGAGCCGCTGTTCTCGTCGCTCGACAAGTTCGAGTCGGGCACGGGCTGGCCGAGCTTCACCAAGCCGCTCGACGCGCACAACGTCAAGACGAAGACCGACAGGAAGTTCTTCATGAGCCGCACCGAGGTTCGCTCGGCGCACGGGGACTCGCACCTCGGCCACGTGTTCGAAGACGGCCCCGCGCCCACGGGTCTGCGCTACTGCATGAACTCCGCGTCGATGCGCTTCGTCCCCGCGGATCGTCTGGAGGCCGAGGGCTACGGCCAGTACGCGAAGCTGTTCTCGAAGCCGGCCAAGGTCGAAGTGGCCACGCTCGCGGGCGGCTGCTTCTGGGGCGTGGAGGAGCTGATCCGCCAACTGCCCGGCGTCATCGACACGGAAGTCGGCTACACGGGTGGCAAAGTCGCGAACGCGACGTACCAGAACCACGAAGGCCACGCGGAAGCGATCGAGATCAGGTACGACCCCTCGCGCATCACGTACGAGCAGATCCTGGAGTACTTCTTCAAGATCCACGACCCGACGACCATGAACCGCCAGGGCAACGACATGGGCACGTCCTACCGCTCCGCGATCTTCTACCACGACGCGCACCAGCGCGAGGTGGCCGAGCGCATGAAGGCGAAGGTGGACAAGTCGGGCGCCTGGAGCCGCCCGGTGGTGACGGAGATCGTCCCCGCCCAGAAGTTCTGGACGGCCGAGGCCTACCACCAGGATTACCTGCAGAAGAACCCGGGCGGGTACACCTGCCACTACGAGCGCAAGATCAGCTTCGGCGGGAAGTGACAAAACGTAGGACGGGCTTCAGCCCGTCCAATGTTGAAAAACGTAGGATGGGCTTCAGCCCGTCCAATATTAAAACGTAGGATGGGCTTCAGCCCGTCCAATACTTGATGATGGGCGGGCTGAAGCCCGCCCTACGTTTTGTAGCTTTTCGTTCCGTTGCATGGTTGCCGAGGGATCATGCGGGTATGGTCTCCGGCAGGCGCGCGTATCAACGGCATCTTCCGCATTACCAGAGCGACTTCCGGTCGTACTTCGTCACGTTTGTTACGCGAGATCGCTTCGTACTGCCGTCCGGCGCGCGAGACATCGTTCTTCGTCACGTCGTCGACTGCGCGATGTATTACCTGCACGTCGCCGTCGTGATGCCTGACCACGTCCACCTCATCGCCACACCGAATTGGGAGCGCGATGGTTTCTCGATTCCGGTCGCGTCGATCGTGCGGCGACTCAAGGGCGCTTCGGCGCGCGAGGTGAACCTGGCGTTGAACCGCACGGCCGCGTTGTGGCAACAGGAGTACTTCGACCACGAGCTCCGCCGCGATGAAAGCCTCGCGCAGAAATGCGAGTACATCCGCCACAACCCCGTCCGCAAGGGCTTGGCCGCATCGCCCGAGGAGTACCCGTGGCTCTGGACAAGAACGAGCGAAACGTAGGACGGGCTTCAGCCCGTCCATCTATTGCTTAATTGGACGGGCTGAAGCCCGTCCTACGTTTCCCCACCGCCGCCACGATCCGCAGCGGCCCTCCCGACCACATGGGGCGGGCTGGAAAGCCCGCCCCACTTTTTGTCGGCTACACTCCGTACACCATGATCGACACCACCACTCTTCTTGAACAGGCACTCAGCCTCCCTGAAAACGAGAGGGCGAAGATGGCGGCGCGGCTCCTGGAGAGCTTGGATGACGAGGCTCAGCGCGACGTGGACGCGGCATGGGCGGCTGAGATCGAGCAGCGCTGTGCGGCAGTCGACGCCGGCACGCTGACAACGAGGGACTGGAAAGACGTGCGCTCCCGGATCGAACGAGAGATCTTCGGACGGTGACCCGAGCGGTACGACCGAACGCCGCGGCGGAAGAAGAGTTCAGCGATTACATTCAGTGGTACGAAAACGAGAGCGCCGGTCTCGGTGATCGCCTCTGGTTGGAGATTCAGGCGACGATCGAGTTGATCGCGTCCCGGCCCGCGATTGGAGAGGCCGTTGGGCGCCTACGCGTTCGTGGATCCATCCGCCGCGTCCCGCTCCGGCATTTTCCCTTTCTCCTCGTTTACCGTGAGCATCCAGATCATCTGGAAATCGTCGCGCTCGCGCATACGAGCCGAAAGCCGCGTTACTGGCGCGATCGACTGAAGTAGATCGACGCCAATCACCGTTTCGGAAGAATGGCCACGATCCGCAGCGGCCCTCCCGACCCGCCCGCGATCTTCATCGGCAGCGCGATCACGAACGCGCCGCGCGGCGGCAGGCGCTCCAGGTGGGCGATGTTCTCGAAGCCGGGGACGTTGGCGCCGTTCGCGATCTGGTGGACGATGAAGTTCGTGGACTGGCCGTAGTCGATGCTGGCCGTGTCCACGCCGATCGCGGCGACGCGGCGTTCGGCGACGAGCAGGCGCGCCGCGTCCTCGCCGTACGACGGGAAGTGCAGATCGTCGACCTGGCCGGGAGTGTCGTCGCCAAAGTACGACTTGCGATCCGGCCAGCGCGAGCCCCAGCCCGTGTGCAGCAGCACGATCGTTCCCGCGCCGATCGTGCCGTTGCGCGCTTCCCACGCGCGCACGTCCTCCGCGGTCAGGCGGTAATCCGCATTGGAAGCGGCGCGGTCCGCGACGTCGATCACCACCGCCGGCGCCATGAGCTGTTCGAGCGGAATCTGATCCGCGGTGTGCCCGCCTGCCGCGAAATGGATCGGCGCGTCGAGATGCGTGCCGCCGTGCTCCGGCGTGCAGATCGCGTTCGACGAATAGAACCAGCCGCCCGGCGTCGGTCCGTACGCCAGCTGCTTCAGCTCGAACGCCGACGGCGACGTCGGCCAGTACAACGTCTTGTCGTCGAAGGCCCAGGTCAGGTCGACCAGCTCCGAGCCGCGCAGGTCGACGGCCCGAGGCGCGGTGGACGTACAGGCGCAGAGCGCGAGGAGCGCGGCGAGAGCGGCGGCGGTTCTCAGCATGTGCCGGATCGTAGAATGTCCGGCATGGCACAGCAAAGGATCATCTGGTTCGCGATCGTCATGAGCACGCTGATCTACCTCTTCCTCCTGTACATGCTCATGCCCGGCTTCCCGCCGGATTTCGACGCCTCCGTGCGTACGCCGCCGGTGCCGATTCTGTACGGCGTGGCGCTGTTCCTCTTTCTTTTTACGTGGTTCGGTCTGCGGCGGATCCTGCCGGGACGCGACTCGCGTCAGCTGCTGATCGTGCACATGGCCATGTTCGAGGCCGTGGCGATCATGGGCCTGCTGTCCGCGTTCCTCGTCCGCGATCTGCGTCTCTTTCTCGGACCGTGGGCGCTGGCGCTGATCGGCTTCATCCGCGAGTTTCCGCGCGAAACAGCAGCAGATCGCGTGCGAGTGTGACCGGCATCGGCTCCAGCGCTTCGAGCTTTTCGCGCTCGCGCGTGCGCAGCCCGCGGTAGGACGACGACATCACGTCGAGCATCGACGCGCGATCGAGCGTCGCCGTGTGCGCGATCGACTGACGTCCTTCCAGCGTGAACAGCGGCGCAAACGCCGCGACCGTGCGATCGGTGCGATCGCGCTCCAACCCTTCGCCGAGGATGGCTGAGCGCAGCTCGATGAGATCCGCGGCGCCGGGCAGCACCACCAGCAACGCGCCCCGATCGACGAGCACGCGATGAAACTCGTGCGGATTCATGCGCGCCGTGATCGACGTGACCGCATCGAACGATCCATCGGCGAACGGCAGCAGCCGGTCCGCGTTCGCCACGACCCACCCGCACTCCCGGTACGTTTTCGCCGCCAGCTCGATCGCGGGCACGGAGATGTCCACGCCCCACGCCTCGACGCCGTACGCTCGACGGAACGCATCGAGATGATGTCCCTCGCCGCACCCCGCATCGAGCAGCGCGCCCCGGAGCGGCAGCGCTTGCACGATCGCGTCGACCAGCGGTCGCACGGGCCCGGCCTCGAAAAACCGCCGCCGCGCCAGCACCGCCTCGGACGAATCGCCGGGGGACTTCGACTTCCTGTCCTGCGGCTGCAGCAGATTCACGTAGCCGCTGCGCGCGACGTCGAACGAATGATGGTTCGCGCAGCGATACACGCGCTCCTCACGCACGAGCGGGAGCCCGCAGTTGCGGACGGTGCAAAGGAGATTCACCATGTCATTGTGCAGCGCTCCTCCCGCCGCCTGGTCCTGCTCGTCCTCGGGCTGATCGCGTTCATCCTCGTCACCGCTCTCATTTACCAGATCGGGATGGCGCGGCTGGAAGGAAAACCGCGCACGTTCTGGCGCTCGGTGGAGTGGTCCGCGGAAACGCTGAGCACCACCGGCTACGGCGCGGACTCCGCGTGGTCGCATCCGCTGATGGTCATCCTCGTCAGCGTCGTGCAGTTCGTCGGCGTGTTCCTGGTCTTCCTGATCATCCCCATCTTCCTCGTGCCGTTTCTCGAAGAGCGCTTCGAAGAGAAAGTGCCGCGCGTTGCCAGCGCGAAGCTCACCGATCACGTGATCGTGTACGGTTTCGGTCCCACGGTCGAGACGCTGTTGCAGCGCCTGGCGCAGGAGCACGTGCCGACGCTGGTCGTGGAGACGAACGAGGACACGGCGCGCGCGGTGATGGAGCAGAAGCAGGCCGTCGTCTTCACGCGGTTGGAGGAAGACGCGCTCGACGCCGCGCGCGTGCACACCGCGCGTGCGATCGTCACCAACGGCACCGACCAGGAGAACGCCGCCATGATCCTGCGCGCGCGGCAGCTGGGATTCACGCGCGAGATCTACGCGTTCGTCGAGAACCCGTCGCATCGCAAGCCGATGGAGCTGGCCGGTGCGACGGCGGTCTACACGCCGCGGCACATCGTCGCCGCCGCGCTGGCCGCGCACGCGAGCGATCGACTGAGTCCGCGCCTGCCCGGCCTGGAAAGCATCGACGGCCTGCAGCGCCGCGAGCTGCGCGTCCCCGCTGGCTCACCCCTGGCCGGCAAGACGATTCGCGACGCCGCGCTGCC
>DATLBM010000622.1:0-7132 GCA_035526885.1 Thermoanaerobaculia bacterium
CTGATCGCATCATTCCGGAGGACATGAAGAAGAAGATCGCGCTTTTCTGCAACGTGGAAGAGAACGCGGTCGTGTCAGCGCTCGACGTCGAGTTCATCTACCAGGTGCCGCTGGCCTTCTCGCGCGAAGGGCTCGACGAGATCCTGCTCGACAAGCTGCACCTCCCGCACGAGGAGATCGGCGCGCTGACGAAGTGGGAAGAGATCGTGCGCAAGATGCGGCATCCGGAGGACGAGGTGAAGATCGGCTTCGTCGGCAAGTACGTCGAGTTCGGCGATTCGTACAAGTCGCTGAACGAGGCCCTCGTGCACGGCGGCATCGCCAACAACGCAAAGGTGCGCATCGTCTACATCGACTCCGAATCTCTGGAGGAGGACGGCTATCACGGCGAGCTGGCCAGCGTCGACGGCATCCTGGTCGGACCCGGCTTCGGCTCGCGCGGCGTGGAAGGAAAGCTGCGCGCCATCCGCTACGCGCGCGAGAAGCGCGTGCCGTTCTTCGGCATCTGCCTGGGCATGCAGTGCGCGACGATCGAGTTCGCGCGCAACGTCGTGGGCATGGTCGGCGCGAACTCGACGGAGTTCGATGACGAGGCGCCGTACAAGATCATCTACAAGCTCCGCGACCTCATCGGCGTCGACGCCCTCGGCGGCACGATGCGCCTCGGCAAGTACCCGTGCAATCTCAGGGAAGGCTCGCACGCGCGCGAGGCGTACGGCGTGGAGTTCGTCGAAGAGCGCCACCGCCATCGCTACGAGGCCAACCCGGAGTACATCCCGCAGCTCGAAGCGCGCGGCTTCCGCGTGACCGGCCTCTCGCCCGACGGCAAGTTCGTGGAGATCGTGGAGCTCGAAGACCACCCGTGGTTCCTCGGCTGCCAGTTCCATCCCGAGTACAAGTCGCGCCCGAGCGCGCCGCATCCGCTGTTCCGCTCGTTCATCGCGGCCGCGCGCGGACATCGCAACGCGAACAAAACGACGGTGCAGATGGCGCAGCCGCAGGCGGCGGTCGAGGCATGAGACGCCTGGCGCTGGTGCTGCTGATCGCTCTGCCCGCGCTCGCGGACGGCTATTCGTTCCACCTGCGCGTCACGGACGGGAAAACGGCGCTGCTGGCGAATCCGGCGGGCGCGCCGCCGCAGATGCAGCCTGACGCGGCCGCGAAAACGCGCGTGCTGTCGTTCGAGCGCGTGAAGGGCGCGCACTTTCAGTGGATGATGCTCGGCTGGCCGGAGGAGAAGAAGGACGTCTCTTACCTGCTCAATGACCGCGGCGGGGCGAAGGAAGTCGAGAAGGCGGACATCGCCATCGCGCCGCTGGAGTCCGGCGCTGTCGCCATCACCTGCCACCGCTCGCGTTGCGCGGTCCACGTGAGCGACGGCGGGGATCGCCGCGCCGACGCCACGCTCACGAAAGGCCAGACCGCGGACTTTCCGCTGAACGCGGACTTCAAGCTCGAGTTCGAGCCGTAGCGGCCACGTGCGCGTCGCGTTCGAATCCGTCATCACCGCGCCTCCCGAGCGCGTCTACGCGTTTCACGCGCTGCCCGACGCGCTGGAGCGTCTCACGCCGGCATGGGCGGGCTCGCGCGTCGTCGAGCATGCGCGTTCGCTCGAAGCCGGCACGCGCACCATCAGCGACATTCGCGTGGCGCCGCTGGTCTGGGTGCGTTCGGAGTTCGCGCATGTGCAGTGCGAGCCGCCGGCGCTGTTCGTCGACGAACAGGTGCGCGGACCGTTTCGCGCGTGGCGGCATGAGCATCATTTCGATCGCGTGGAAGGCGGGACGCTGCTGCGCGACGTGATCACGTTCGAGCCGCCGCTCGGATACCTCGCGCGCGCACTCGCGCCGCTGATCATCCTTCCACGGTTGCGGAAGCTGTTCGCCTACCGTCACGAGGTCACTCGGGAGTGGTGTCAGAACGCCGCAGCGCCCGCGGCGCGGCAAGGCGACGACGCGCGCGGCCGGTAGTCCCCCCCCAGCTGCGGATCCGCGTAAACGTCGCCCGCGCCGCGGACGCGCGTCTCGCGCTTTCCTCCCCACCAGCAGTTCGCGCGAAAGGCGACGCCGCGAGTGTCGCGCGCCACGAAATCCACGCCGGAGGGCGCCTCGATGATGTTGTCGCTGATGGTCGTCGTGTCGTGTCCCGCGCTGCGCCCGCCCGCGCCGCCCACGACGATCGCCGCCCACGTCGACCCGTAGATGGTGTTGTGCGCGATGACGGTCTGATGGAGGCCGCCGCGAAATTCGCTGTCGGCGTAGTAGATGCCCGCACGCGCGCGCACGATGATGTTGTTGGTGATGGTGAGATCGCTCAGCGGGTTCTGTCGCGGGTAGCGCTCGTTGGCCATGGCGATGCCGAAGGCGGGATCGCCGTCCCTGCGGAAGCGGGTCTGGCCCGTATCGCGCACGAGGTTCGCGTCCACCGTCGTGCGGCGCGCGTTGTCGAGATAGATGTTCACGCTGAAGTTGTCGCGCACGCGGTTGCGGTGGATGGTCACGCGGTCAACGCGGATGGCGTCGATCCCTTCGCCGTAGTTTTCGAACACGCGGTTGCCCTCGATCAGCACACGCGTCGCATCCTCCGCCGCCACGGCCTGACTCCACTGCCGCGCCTTGCCGGACGCGTTTTCGAGCACGTTGTCATGGATGGCGTTCTCCTGGACGGCGATGTCCTTCCCGCTGACCTGAATGCCGCCGCCGCGGTTGTGGTGCACCTCGTTGCCGCGCACCTTGACGTTCCGCACGTCGTACGCGACCACGCCGTCGGCCGCGGAGTTGCGCACCTCGAAGCCTTCGAAGTGAATCCATGAAGAGCGGCCGATCATCACCAGCCCGTTCTTCACCTTCACGCCCGTACCGTCGATGACGGCCTTCGTCCCGAGGATGCGGATCGTGGCGCTGGCCGTCGCGTTTTTGTCCCACACCATCACCGCCTCGCGATAAACGCCCTCGGCGACGGCCACTGTGTCCCCCGCACGCGCCACGTCGACGGCGTGATTGATCGATCGAAAGGGCCGCGACTCGCTTCCGGCGTTCGTATCCCGCCCGTTCGGCGCGACGAACCACGTCCCCGCATTTGCTTCTAACGCGATGAAAAGAAAGAGAAGAACACGCACGCGCGCGATGACTGCACGCGGCGCGCCGCAACAGATCGATGAACGACTCCCCTTCTGGCTTTCGCGTTGCGATGAAGAGCGCCCAAGCAGTGATCGTCCAAAGGAGAAACCGATGAGAAAGACAGCGAAGTTCACGATGTTGGCAGCAGGCGCTCTCACGCTCACCTCGATGTTCGGCATGACCGCGTTCGGCGACGACCGCCGCGACAACGACAACTGGCGCGATCGCCGCGACTCGCGTTACGACCGGCGCGATGACCGCGACTTTCTGCGCGGCGAAGTGGAACGGGTCGACCGCCGCAGCGGCGTCGTCGTGGTGCGCACGAATCGCAGCTCGCGTCCCGTTCTGGTGCAGATGACGCGCCGCGGCACGCGCGGCATCGACGCGTCCGACCTGCGCCGCGGCGACTACGTGACGTTCGTCGGCGACTGGTCGCGGAACGGCACGTTCACGGCATGGCGCGTCGACGACGTGCGCTCGCGGCGCTGACGTCTGGTCGCTGGCGCTCCGGGAACGACCGGAGCGCCTTAGGCGGGCCGCCACGGGCGGCAGCGCTTGTCGGCCCAGCCGGAACGCACCGTGTACTCACTGAACGCCGCTCTCGGCAGCCTCACGTGTTCCGTAAGCGCTGCCGGCCGTGCCGGCCCGCCGGAGGCGCTCCCCGTCGTCCCCCCAAGCGTCAGCGAAAAGACCGGAGCCGCGCAATCGCGCCGCGGTGGCGGGGGTCGAAGCGCAGGGCTTCTTCCAGCTCGCTTTTTGCGGCGGGAAAGTCTCCGCGGCGCGCCAAAATGTCCGCGCGGAAGACGATTGCGTCGGCGACGTACGGTGCCTGGGCCAGCGCGGCGTCGATCTCGCGCATGGCGGTGTCAAAGTCGCCGCGATTCGCGGCGGCGATCGAGAGCATGACGTGCGGGCGGAACAGCGTGGCCGTGGCCGGATCGCCGGCGAGCTTGCGCAGTTCCGGCTCGGCGCGCGGATCGCGGGCACTGGCCAGCGCGAGCACCGCCGTCTCCCGCACCTGCAGTGACGGGTCGTTCACGAAACGCGCGGCGACGGCGACCGCGCTGCGGTCGCGCGTCGTGGCCAGCGCCTCGATCGTGCGCGCGCGCAGGAGCGGGTCCGGTTCGTCGGCGATCGGCGCCAGAATCGCAGCGGCCGATGACGGAAAGCGCTGCGCCATCAGCAGCGCCGCTGCGGCGCGGAGGATCGGCGCCTCCGCGCGGTCGCGAACGACGGCGGTGAGCGCGGGGAGACTGCGGTCCGCGGTCCGTTCGTCGATCGCGTCCGCCAGACGTACGCGGCGCGCGTTCCGCGTCGCCGCGTTCGGCCACCACGCCGAAAGTGAGCGAGCGAGGACTTCAGGGTTCTTGTCCGCGTGGCAAACGCCGCACGCATTCGGCACGCCGTGGCGGATCGTGTTCTCCACGTTTGGCACGTCGATCGTGTGATCGGCGAACTTGTCCAGCACGCCGCTGACGACCGGGGGCATGTGGCAGTCGATGCAACGCGCGGCGCGATGATGCGAATGCGCCGCGGCATCGGCGCCGATCTTCGAATGACAATCGACGCACGAGGCATCGACGCCGCGCTTCACTTCATTCGCGATGTGTTTCTCGTGCGGCGCGCTGTGGCAGGTCAGGCACGTGGCCTTTCCCTCGAGGGAACACCGCGATTGGAGCAGCGCCTGATATTCGAAGCTCGAGCTGCTCGGACGGCCGTCCGCGAAATACTCGCCGGAGCGCGACGGGCCGTCGACGATGACCAGCGGCTGATAGCGCTCCTCGTACAACTGGCCGGGACGGAAGCGATCCCGCGCGTCGAGGATGGGAAAGAGCGGCTCGCGCGGACCGTGACAGCTTCCGCAGATGGCCATCTCCTGCGCGTCGGAGACGTCGGCGGGATGGATGATGTCGTTCTTCGATTTCGTCGCGGCGTGGCGCGCGCCGGGCCCGTGACAGGCCTCGCAAGCCACGCCCGCGTCGGCGAATGACGTCGACCACTGATGCGTGTCGCGGTCGTAGCGCACGTTCACGCCCGTAGCGTGGCAGTCCAGGCACTCCTTGTTCGCGGTGCGGCGGAAGTTCGTCCAGAAGTACGGATGGTCGGCCGTGACCGTGCCCTGCTTGGCCTCGTTGTAGTCGACCCACGCACCGCCGCCGGTCACGTGAAAGTAGACCGGAAGCACCTGCCAGCGGCCGTCGGGAAACACCGTGACCGTGTCCTGCATGCGCTTGCCGCCGATGAGCCACGCGACGTCGTAGTCGCGCGGCTCGCCTTCGCGGTTGCGCGTGCGCATGATGTAGCGGTCGCCCGCGTGCTGCATCCAGGCCTCGCTCGATGCGCCGCGGAAATGCGCGTTCTCGAACCTGCCGGCCATGACCTCCGGCGCCGCCTTGCTGAGCGCGCGGGCGTGCCAGTCGTGCGACCACGCGTCGTACTTTTCCTCGTGGCATTCGCGGCACGATGCGGAACCGGCGAACGCATCGCGCGACGGGAGGGCGGCGGCGGGTTTCTCTTCGTTGCGATGGCAGGCGCCGAGGATCGCGATGGCGGCGAGGAGGAAGAGGCGCGGGCGCATGGAGGGCGCGAAAGTGTACCTGATAGGATCACCGCGCAATGGCCACCACCCGCACCATCGAGATCACGCCCGAAGTCCGCTTCGGCGGCGACGCGCCGCCGCTGTTCATCGCCGGCCCCTGCGTCATCGAAGGCCTCGATCACGCGCTGAAGATGGCGCGCATCCTGGCCAGACTCCGCGACGAACTGAAAGTGCAACTGGTCTTCAAATCGTCGTTCGACAAAGCGAACCGCTCGTCGATCGAGTCGTTCCGCGGACCCGGCGTGGAGGAAGGCATGCGCGTTCTCAAAGCGGTGCGCGAGGAGACGGGACTGCCGCTGCTCACGGACATTCATGAGCCCTGGCAGGCGGAGCCCGTCGGCGCGGTCGTGGACATCCTCCAGATCCCAGCCTTTCTCTGCCGCCAGACGGACCTCATCGCCGCCGCAGCGCGCACGGGGAAAACCGTGGGCGTGAAGAAGGGACAGTTCCTTTCGCCCGAGGAGACGAAGAACATTCTCGACAAGGGAGCGGAAGTGGGGAACGAGCGCGTCTTCATCACGGAGCGCGGGACGTCGTTCGGCTACCAGAACCTCGTCGTCGACATGCGCTCCTTCCCCATCATCCGCAACCTCGGCGCACCGATGGTCTACGACATCACGCACTCGATGCAGCGCCCCGGCGGCGAAGGCAAGCAGACCGGCGGCACGCCGCAGTTCGCGCGTCCTCTGGCCCGCGCCGCCGCCGCCGCCGGATGCGACGGCTTCTTCATGGAAGTGCACGACAACCCGCCGCACGCGCTCTCGGATCGCACGACGCAGATCGTGCCGGAGCACGCGCGGGCCATCATCGAAGACGTGCTGGCGATTCGCTCGGCGCTGCCTCCGCTCTAGGGGATGACCAGGGGCCTCCGTCGTTCCCCTGTGCGATAGCATCGCGCGCCGTGATCGTCCGCTCCATCCTCGCTGTCTTCCTCGCGCTGTTCGCGATTCTCACGCTGGCGGATCGCTTCGTGCTCGTGGAGTTGCTGGTGGTGCGGGTGGGTGTGCCGCTCGTCGTGGCGTGTGTCGTCGCGGCGGCGTGTCTTGGCCTCGGACGCATCGCGCGGCGGAGCGGCGCTCGCGATTGGCCGCTGGAGTTTCTGATCGGGTACCCGCTCCTGGGCACCGCCTGCTTTCTCGTGGGCCTCGTGAAAGTCAATGTGTGGACCATGGGGGCCGTGGTCCTCGCGGCGGCTGCGCTGAACGTAGGACGGGCTTCAGCCCGTCCCGACGGGGGACGGACTGAAGTCCGTCCTACGTTTGCCATCGTTGCCGTGGCGGTGGTCATCGGCTGCGGCTTCGTCGCTGCGCAGGCCCCGCCCACCTCGCTGGATGAGCTCGCGTATCACCTGGCTGTGCCGCAGGCATGGGTGCTGGAGGGCCGCGCGGTCGAGTTGCCGTTGTTGTCGCACTCG
>DATLBM010000623.1:0-7270 GCA_035526885.1 Thermoanaerobaculia bacterium
AAGTTGTCGTGGGTGAGGATGCGGCGCAGGTTCGGGTGTCCGTCGAAGCGGATCCCGTACATGTCGAAGGCCTCGCGCTCGTACCAGTCGAAGCCCTGGAAGACGTGCACGCTCGTGGGCACGCTCTCGTTCTCGGCAACGCGCACCTTGAGGCGAATGCGCTCGTTGTTCTGGAGCGAGTAGAGCTGGTAGACGACGTCGAAGCGCTTCCTGCGATTCGGGTAGTCCGCGCCGAAGAGATCGAGCGGCATCGTGAAGCGCAGGTCCGCATGATCGTGCAGCGCGCGGAGCACGTTCGCGATCTCCGCGGTCTCCACGATGAACGTCGGGAGATCTTCGCCGGTCTCCTGCGCCAGTCCCGTCACCCTGGCCGCGATCTCCGCGCCGCGCGCGTTCATGTTCTCCGCATCGGCCGGCACGTACGTCTGCCGGTTCGTGGGCGCGGGGCCGGTGTAGGGGATGGGACTGAACTTCGTGAGGGTGCTCATGAGCGCTTGATCTCTCCGCGCTGGATCTTGTCCCGGAGCTTGAGGATGGCGTACATCAGACCGTCCGGCGTGGGCGGGCAGCCGGGGACCCAGATGTCGACGGGGATCACTTCGTCGATGCCCTGCACGACGTGGTAGGCGCGATAGAAGCCGCCCGAGGTGGCGCAGGCGCCCATGGCGATGACGTATTTCGGCTCGGGCATCTGGTCGTAGATCGTCTTGAGCACGGGCGCGATCTTGTCGACGATCGTGCCGGCCACGATGAGGAGGTCGGCCTGGCGCGGCGAGAAGCGCACCGTCTCCGCGCCGAAGCGGGAGATGTCGTAGTGCGACGACACCATGGACATGAACTCGATCGCGCAGCAGGCCGTGCCGAAGGGGAGCGGCCAGAGCGAGTTGCCGCGCGCCCAGTTCACGACCGCGTCCAGCTTGGTGGTGAGGTAGGTCGCTCCGGCGAGATCTTCGATCTCGCGCTCGGCCTCGCCGGGGAGCGTGATCAGGCCCTTTTCGGCGCCCTCTCCGGGCGCGACTCCGGCCTTGCGCGGGATGATCGAATCCGATCTCTCAATCTTTTGAACAGGCATAAGTTAGCGGCGGATTTTATGAATTTGAGAAATTTTTCACAAGGACGCGGAGGGCGCGGCGTGAAAGGCGATGCGAGATGCGGGCCGTGGGCGTTCAGCGCGCTCGCAGCCACGCTTCGAGAGAATCGACCACGACCTCTGAACGCCACTGGTCAGCAGCGCGGCGTCCGGTTTCCCGAAGCGCCTCGCGAAGGTCCGGCATTTCCAGTGCCTCGATCAGCCGCTCGCCGAAATCCACCGCGCTCTCGTTCTCCTCTTTCGCGAGGCACGTCAGCCCCGACGCCATCGCCTCGGCCGTCATCAGCGTGAACGTGGGCGAGAGAGAGATGTCGCAGGTGCGGAGCAGCCGCGCCATCTCCGCCGTGTTCAGCGCGACGTGAAACTCCTGCACCGCGTCGAGCGGCTCGTCCTTTGACGGCGCCCATGGCGACACGCGAATCAAATCGAGCTTCTGATGAAACCAGCGCGCGTGGGCCACCGCGCCGTAGCCGTCGTCGATGCCGCGTTGCTCCTCGTGCGCCGGGCCGGCCAGGAGCACGCGCAGCGGCTCGTGCTCCCGCGGCGCGCCGTCGCGGTAGAACTCCTCGTCGACAATGAGCATCGGCGCCGCGCCTTTGACGACGATGTCCTCGCGCGCGTCGTACTCGCGGAACTCATCGACGTAGATCCACTCCGCGCGCGAGCTGCGCCACGTCACCGGTGCTCCTTTGGTGACGATGCGCGCGCGATGTCCGCGCGCGATCAGCGCGTCCGCCTGCGCCATCGCCAGCCGCACGCGCATCGAGATGGGCGTGTCTTCGAGGAGGAAGGCGACGTTCACCTGACCGCTTCCAGGAACAGGTTCAACCCGAAGTCGCGCAGATCCAGCCAGCGCAGCTCCGGCACGCGCGACTCGTTCCAGCGTACGCGCCGCACTCTGAACCCGATGTCGCGCAGCACAGAAGTCAGATGCTCCTCGTCGTACACGAAGCGGTGCTCGCCGTTCATGCGCAGATGCATGTTCAGCGCTTCGCACGGTCCCGCCGCCGCGAGCTCGCGGTGGCACCACTGCAGCTGCGCGGCATCGCGATCGATGTACACGCGATGGATCAGCGCGCGCAGATCGGGCGTGAGCAGGCGCATCACGCCGCCGGGCTTCAGCACGCGATGACACTCACGCAGCAATTCCTTTCCCGCCGAAACCTCCAGATGCTCGAGCAGATCCTCGGAATGCACGAAGTCGACGGACGCCGAGCGAAACGGCAGCGAGTGCACAAAGTCGGCGAGGAGATCCACGCCCTCGCGAACGACGTCGACGTTGATCCAGCCGTCGAGACGATGTCCGCCCGCGCCGAGGTGCACGGCGCGGCCTTGCGGACGCACGCGCGCTCTCGCCAGCGTGGCCAGGTACTCGGGAATCGCGGACGCGTCGCCCGCGTAGTAGCGGCGTTGCAGACCGCGCAGCGTGCGGCGCAGCGTCCAGAATTTCATGACGGATTCCGCGCCGTCACGTAGAAGCCGGTCGGGAAGATCTCGTTCTCCGCGAAGGGCACGCCCGCCGCGCGCAGTCCGTCCAGCAGCTTCGATTGCTCCGGCGTGATCGCCAGCGACTGCGGCTCGATCGACACCACTTCCCACCCCGCGATCTGCAGCATCTCCTCGATCGAGCGCCGCGTGAAAAAGCGCAGATGGCCGACGCACGTCAGGCCCATGTACACGTAGTCGAAGCGACCCTGCAGCAGGTCCGCGACGATGGAGGCATGCGCGATGTTCGGCAGCGAGAGCAGGAGTTTTCCGCCGGGCGCGGCGATGCGGCGGAGATCGCCGAGGAAGGACCAGGGCTCGTCGAGGTGCTCGACGATGTCGCCGCCGACGATCGAGTCGAACTGCTCGTCGAGGATGGCCACGATCTCGCGGACGTCGCCCTCGTAGACGTCGTCGATGCGCTTGCGGGCGATCATCGCCGCGGCGTGATCGAGCTCCACGCCGACGACGCGGCACCGCTGGCGCTTTTTCAACGCGGCGCCGAGGGGAGCCTCGCCGCAGCCGAACTCGAGGATGTTCTTCGCGGTGGTGTCGATGCGATCGAGGAGGTCCGTGCGTGTCTGTCCGCGCAGCGAAGCCCAGCGGTGGACGAGGACGTCTTTCGCGATGACGACGCTCTGGCCTTCGATGGCGCGGCGCAGCGGCTTCTCGAGTTTCCGGAGCGATGAGGTGCGCACGAGGAACGCGCCGGGATCGTGCGAAGACCACTGCACGCGCTCGCTCGCGCCGCTCTGCGACGCGGCGCGCTCTTCGAACTCGCGCAGGGTCATGTACGGCGCGATCTCCACCACCTGACGCGCCTCGGCACCGTGATTCGTTGCGGGCACGGCCGCGAAGGCGTCGCCGAACTGCTCGGCCAGACGCTCGCCAAGGCGGGAAGAGGGGAGCAATAGAGGATCGGTGATGACGAGGACGAGCTCCGCGTCGATCTGCTCGGCCGCGCTCGCCGCCGACTCGTCGTCCTCGTACCACGCGATCTCCGTGTGATCGCGGCGCAGCAGCATCTCGCACTGCCAGTGCGCGTAACGCTCTTCGAGCGCCGGATGATGGAACGCGGGCAGGAGGACGGCTGGAGGCATCCGGCCGTTCTTTCGCATGCGAGCGACGCCGAAGTCAAGCCGGAAGAGAAGGTACCCGAGGGGCGTTATCGGCCACGCATGAGCGCCTGGGCCGCCAATCCGTACCTTCACTACGAAGCGTCGCGGATCTACAACCCGCTCACCGACCGGAGCCTGGTGCCCGGCGAGAGCGCACACGCGGCCTTTCGCGCGTTCGAGGAGAACGGCGTCGCCGACGACTCGCTCGTGCGCGACGGCTGGATCATCCCCGCGGGCACGGACCTCTCGCGGCAGTACAAACTGAAGATCGTCTCGCTGGAAACGGTCACGACGTGCAATCAGAAGTGCTACTTCTGCCCCGTGTCCGTCGCGCCGCGAGACGACGAAGAGATGTCCACGGCGCTCTTCGAGCGCATCGTCGGCGAGCTGGCCGAGCATCGCGAAACGATCGACGGCGTCTTCCTGCAGTCGTACAACGAGCCGACCATCGATCGCCGTTTCGTCGATCATTGCAAGACGCTCTTCGATGCTCAACTCCCGGTCGCAGTCCTGAGCAACGGCTCCGGTCTGACGCCCGCCAAAGTCGACGGCCTGATGAAGGCGGGACGCCTGCGCTTTCTCTGCATCAACCTCTCGACGATGGACGAGGAAAAGTACGAGCGCGATCGCGGTGAGGATCACCTGCGCATCGTCATGCGCAACCTCGACTATGCGAAAGATCTCCCCGTTGCCGACGAAATGCGCATCATCGTCCTCGGCTCCGGCGACGACGAGCACCGCGCGAACTTCGAGGCCGTGCGCGACCGCTACGCCGGCTCGCGCTTCGACGTGCAGCAGCACCTCACCGTCGATCGCGGCTTCTGGCATCTGGAAGTGGGACGCAAAGCGATGCAACGCGTGGGCAAGCTGGCCGGCTGCGAGCTGATCGGATCGCGCCCGCTGCAGCACCTGCACATCACCGCCACCGGCGCGGCCATCCTCTGCTGCCAGGACTACGACGAGAACTACGTCGTCGGCAACCTGCACCACCAGAGCGTGCAGGAGGTGCTGGAGAGCGACGAGATGGCGAAGATGCGGCGCTGGGCGTACGGAGTCGAGGACGCGCCGGAGGATTTCATCTGCAGGTCGTGCAGCTTCGCCATTCTCAGGGATGAGGCATGAGGGATGAGGTATGAGGTATGAGTGAAACCGGCACTCACTCATCCCTCATCCCTCGTTGCTCATCCCTCCTTCCGTAATCCTCATCACAAAACGCGCGCGATTAAGGCGTATCCTTAATCACAGACGCAAATCGTGAAGCGGTTCACTTCCGTGCTCTTCCTCGCCGGAGTCGTGGTCGTCCTCTACCGGAAGGCGACTCGGCTCTGGTGGACGTATGACGACCCGTGGAATCTCCACGTCAGTCTCGTGCGGCGATGGACCGACGCCTTCACTCAGGCCGACATCTGGCCGCAGCACTTCTTCACGCCTCTCCTCATCGCCACGTACGAGACCATGCTCCGCTTCGCCGGGCTGGATCCGGATCACTGGTATCGCATCCAGCTCCTGATCGTGGCCGCGTGCGCGATCGCGGTCTTCTTCGCCCTCCGGCTCTACGTCGACACGATCCCCGCCCTCGGCGGCGCGTTCATTTTCGTGGCCGGCCCTCCGCTGTGCGCGTTCGCCACGCAGCTGATGATCGTCCACTACCTCGAGTCCATCCTGTTCGGGACGCTGGCGATGATCGTCTACGTGCTGGCGTTCCGCAGGCGCTCCATCGCGCTGGAGATCCTCTCCGCGCTGCTCTACTTCGCCGCGATGCTGGCGAAAGTCATCGCCGCGCCGTTGCCGCTGCTGCTGCTCTTTCTTCCCGAAAACACGTTTCGCGTGCGCGCGCGGCATCTCATCTTTCACTCCGTCGCGCTGGCCGCGTACTTCGTGTGGCGCTTCGAGGTGATCGGTACGATCTTCGGCGGTTACGGCTGGGCGATCACGCCGGCTGAAGTGCCGGGACTGCTGGCGCTGCTGCCGTGGAAAGTGGTGCTGGCGTTCGCCGGGGCCGGAGTGGGCGTGGGACTGGTGAGCGTCGGACTGTTGATGCTCGGCGCGGGGCGCGCGGTGCGCACGCGGCAGGCGCTGCTCTTCGGCGGCGTGACGCTGCTCTTCGCCATTTTGCCGATCATCCCCGTGTCGAAGGAGATGCAGCCGTGGTCCGCGATCCTGCCCTGGCTGTGGCTGTGCGTGGTCTTCGCCGTCGGCGCAGCGAAGTTCGGACCGAACGCGCGCGTCGCGATCGTCGTCGCGGCGGCGGTCGCGGTCATCGTCGCCAATCGCCAGGAGTGGACGCGCGAGTACGCGCGCGCGCTGCGCATGAGCGACGAGGCCCGCGCGTACATGACGCTCGACAGCGCGTCGATGCTGCGCCGTCCCGCCATTCCGCCGTCGTCGATGCCCGAACTGCAGTGGCTGAAGGAAGAGCATTACCGCGGCATCAAGGGCGCGGGATGGTTTTACGACGATCTGTATCTCTGCAGCTCCGCGCTGACGGGGAAGCGCATCTATGAATATCTGCCCGGACGCCGTGAGGTTGCCGAGGTCACCGCGCGCATCCCCGATCTGGCGCGCGCGTATTGCGCGTCGATCCGCGAGTCCGCGCCGATGCGCGTGGAGTTCCACCATCGCGGCGAGACGCTGTCGTGGCGTTTCGCGCCCTATCGCGAGGGGCGGTGGAGCGTGGTGGTGGCGGGCGGGATGATGTCGTACGACGTGCGTCCCGAGGATGGCTTCCGGCTGGGCGGCGTGCCGGGGCTGGCGCTGCGCGTGCGCTACGAGGCGCCGGACGGGTGGGTGACGTACTCGCCGGAAATCGCGCTCGATTTCGCGAAGCAGCCGGACTTAGTGTGGCATCGCTGAAACGTAGGGCGGGCTTCAGCCCGCCCCTCCCGTGGGGGACGGGCTGAAGGCGTGGTCTCGGAAAAACGTAGGGCGGGCTTCAGCCCGCCCCTCTCGTGGGGGACGGGCTGAAGCCCATCCTACGTTCCGCGAACCAGCGCTCCAACCGCTCCGCCGTTCTCTCCTTGCGGAACTGCTCGACCACTTCGCGTCCGCGCGCGACCAATCGAGCGCGCAGCGCCTCGTCGTTCAGGAGATGCGCGAGCGCGGCGCCCATGTCCGAGGAGAAGAGCGCGTAGTCGTGCGTTGCGTCCCAGGAGAGAAACGACGGAATCTCGCTGAGCACGCACGCAACTCCACCCGCCATCGCCTCCGCCGCCGGCAATCCGAATCCCTCCTCGGCGCGGCTCGGTCCGAGGAACACATCGGCGTTTGCGAAGAGCGCCGACATCTCGGCCGTCGGCAACGCCACGTGAAACTCGGCGGCCAGCGTCGCGGGCTCGTTGTCGTCGGGCAGCCATTGCGAGACGCGGATCAGATCGAAGTCCGCGCCGAGGACACGCGCGCGCTCGACGGCCTCGTAGCCGATGTCGATGCCTTTGAAATCCGCCTGCGCGGGTCCGATCAGCAGCACGCGCGGGCGCGCGTTGCTCGCGCGGTTCGGCTGATAGAACTCGTCGTCGACGATCTGGCCGACGTAGGTCGCATCGTCGTAGAACGCGCGGCAAACCGGCACGAGGTGCGG
>DATLBM010000624.1:0-6648 GCA_035526885.1 Thermoanaerobaculia bacterium
TTCCCTTCCGCGCCTTTCACCGGGCTCTCGATCACGCCCTTCACGTCGAATCCAAGCTCGCGCGCGCACGCGACGACGCCTTCCACCGCGGCGCGACGCTTCTCGTCGTCTCGCACGATCCCGCCCTTCCCCACCTCGTGCTTCCCGACCTCGAACTGAGGCTTGATGAGCGCCACGAGCTCGCCGCGCAGAAAGTTTGCGATCGCGGGGAGGATCAGCTTCAGCGAAATGAACGAGACGTCGACCGAAACGAGCTCGATCGGATCGTCGAAGTTCTCCGGCTGCAGATAGCGCGCATTCACCTTCTCGCGATTGACGACGCGCGAGTCATGGCGCAGCGAGACGTCGAGCTGCCCGTAGCCGACATCGATCGCATACACCTTCGCCGCGCCGCTCTTGAGCATCACGTCCGTGAAGCCCCCGGTCGACGCGCCGATATCCGCGCACACTTTGCCTCGCACATCGATTTCGAACTGCTGCAACGCGTGCGCGAGCTTCATCCCCCCGCGCCCCACCCACGGATGCTCCAACTCCGCAACGCGTACGTCGTCATCGGCGATCACCGTAGCTCCGGCCTTGTCGACGAACTGCCCGTTCACGAGAACGCGCCGGGCCATGATCAGCGACTGCGCCTTCGAGCGCGTCTCCACCAGTCCCCGCCCGACCAGCACGACGTCGAGACGCTGCTTTTTCATTGGTTGACGACGGTGAAGCCTTCCTGGCGGAAGTGGTGGTCGTTGGTGAGCACGTGCTCGATGCCGCGCTGGCGCATGAGCACCATGGACATGCAGTCGACGAGGGAGTAGGCCTTGTCAGGGCGGCGGCTGTAGAGATCGAGGGCGAGGAGGAAAAGCTCGCGGGAAACCGGCTCGACGTAAAGCTCCCGCAGCGCGCGTCTCGCCATCCGGGCGGCCTCCTGCCGGCCGCGAGCTCCGGCCTTCGAGAAGTGCGCCAGAACCTCGGTCAGCACCGCGTCATGGGTGACGAACCGCTGCGGCCGCACATGCAGGCGAATCGCGGCGGCATGGTGACTGTCGAAGGGATTCGCCAGGGCGATGAAGAACCAGGCGTCGGCGAAGATCTCCCGCATTACTTCGCGACGCGATCGGGGACGCCGTACACCACTTCATCAATGCGTTCCGAGTCCGGAATCTTGCGAAGCTCTTCTTCGGGAACGTCCGCCCAGATTTCTCGGATCATGCGCACCGCGTCGCCCACCGTTCCGTAACGCTGCTCCCCCACGAACTCCCGCACCCGCCTGGCGATCCCGTCCGGGTGGAGGTCGTACTGCGCTCGCAAAACGTCCTGCGATCCGTGATGAACGTACTCGTCGGGAATGCCGATGCGGTGGAAGTGGACGTCGCGGATGCCGAGGTGCTCGCAGCGTTCCATGACCGCGCTGCCGAAGCCGCCGGCCAGGGAGCCTTCCTCGACGGTAATGACGCGCGAATAAGGCTTACAGTATTTCGCGATCAATTCATCATCCAAAGGCTTGATGAATCGCGCGTTGATTACCGTGACGTTAATGTTTTCTTTGGCGAGGATCTCCGCCGCCTCCAGCGCCGGGTGCACCTCCACGCCGATGGCGAAGATCGTGGCGGCGTCGCCCTCGCGCAGCACTTCACCTTTACCGATCGGCAAGGCCTGCATCGGCTCGAGCTTCGCGCCTACGCCGTTGCCGCGCGGGTAGCGCAGCGAGGCCGGATGGCCGCACTCGAACGCCGTCTTGACCATGTGCCGCAGCTCGTTCTCGTCCTTCGGCGCCATGCAGACCATGTTCGGGAAGACCCGCAGGTAGGCCATGTCGTAAATGCCGTGGTGCGTCGGGCCGTCCGCTCCGGCGATTCCGCCGCGATCGAGGGCGAACACCACCGGCAGATCCATGATGGCCACGTCGTGGAACACCTGGTCGAAGGCGCGCTGCAGGAAAGTCGAGTAGATCGCCGCGACCGGCTTCATCCCCTGCGTGGCCATCCCGCCGCAGAACGTGATGGCGTGCTCCTCCGCGATCCCGACGTCGAACATGCGGTCCGGATAGGCCTTGCCGAACTTGTCCAGCCCCGTACCTTCCGGCATCGCGGCCGTGACGCCGATGATCTTCGGATCCGTTTTCGCCAGCTCCACCAGCGCATCGGCGAAAACGGCGGTGTACGTCGGCGGCTGCACCTTGTCGGACTTCTTCGCCTCGCCGGTGACGACGTCGAACGCCGTCACGCCGTGCGACCAGATCGGCTTGTTCTCCGCGGGCGTGTAGCCCTTCCCCTTCTTCGTGATGACGTGAATGAGGATCGGGCCGTCGTAGTCCTTGTGCTCGTTGAAGAGGTTGAGCAGCAGCTCGAGATCGTGGCCGTCGTACGGCCCGAGGTACTTGAAGCCGAGCTCCTCGAAGAGCGTGCCCGGCACGATCATGTTCTTGAGCACCTGCTCCATGTCGTGCGCGAGCCCGTGCAGCTTCCCGCCGATGAGCGGGATGCGGTCCATGACGCCCTTGGCCAGGTCCTTGGCCTGGTTGTAGCGCTGGCCCTTGATGATCTGATTCAGATAGCCCGACATCGCGCCGACATTCGTCGAGATCGACATGTCGTTGTCGTTCAGGACGATCATCAGACGGCGCTTGAGATGGCCGGCCTGGTTGAGGCCTTCGAGCGCGATGCCGCCCGAGAGCGCACCGTCGCCGATCACCGCAACGACGCGGTAGTTCTCTTTGCGAAAGTCGCGCGCCACGGCGATGCCCAGCGCCGCGGAGATGGACGTCGAGGCATGCCCGGCGTTGAAGACGTCGTAGTCCGACTCCTCGCGCTTGCAGAAGCCGGAGATGCCGTTGTGCTGGCGGATGGTGTGGAACGTGTCGCGACGGCCGGTGATGAGCTTGTGCGGATAGCTCTGGTGGCCGGTGTCGAAGACGATCTGGTCGCGGGGCGTGTCGAAGGCGTAGTGCAGCGCGAGCGTGAGCTCGACGATGCCGAGGTTGCCGCCGAAGTGGCCGCCGACTTTCGACACGACGTCGATGATCTGGTCGCGGATCTCCTGGGCGACCTGGGGAAGCTGACGGCGATCGAGCTTGCGCAGGTCGCGCGGCGTTTCGATCGAATCGAGAAGACGTGGCATGGTGTGTGTTCGTCCCGGTCCGCCTAGGAGCGGCGCTCGCAAATGTAACGTGCGATGGCCCCCAGGCTATTCGCAGGACCGGCGATCATATCAGCGTTGCTCAGGGCCTCCCCGAGGAGCCGGTCCACTTCCGCACGTGCAGCATCGACGCCGAGGAGCGCGGGCCAGGTGAGTTTTCCCTGCGCGATGTCCTTGCCGGCCGTCTTCCCTAGTGTCGCAGAGGACTCTGTGATGTCAAGCAGATCGTCGACGATCTGGAAGGCCAGTCCCAGCGCGTCCGCGTAGCGGCGCAGCGCGTCGAGCTGCCCGTCATTCGCGTTGGCGAGCAGGCCTCCCAGGAGCACGGAGGCCGTGAAGAGCTTGCCTGTCTTGTTGCGATGGATGAACTGCAGCTCTGCGAGGAGCGCGGCGTGGTCGTCGCTTTTCTCGTGCGATCGCTCGGCGACGATATCCGCGACCTGGCCTCCGATCATTCCCGCGGAGTCGATTGCTTTCGCCACTTCGGCAATGGCGCGCACCTGCCGCTCCGCACTCACGCCCTCGAGCGGTCTCGCAAGCCACGCAAACGCTGCGGTGAGCAGCGCGTCGCCGACGAGGATGGCCAGGGCCTCGCCGAAAACGACGTGCGTGGTCTTGCGGCCCCGGCGCAGATCGTCGTTGTCGAGCGCGGGCAGATCGTCGTGAACGAGGGAGTAGGTGTGAATCAGCTCCAGCGCGCAGAACGGAACGAGCAGCGCGTTCGCATTCGCGCCGCACGCTTCCGCGGCAGCAACGGCCAGGATCGGACGAAGGCGTTTGCCGCCGCCGAGAACGGCGTAGCGCATGGCCTCGTGGATGATGGGCGGGTTCGTATCGGAAGGAGGGAGATGCGCATCCAGCGTGCGGTCGACGAGCGCGCGCTTTTCCTGCAGGTACTGGTCGAGGTTCACTCGACGAGTTCCTCGTCGTCGTGCAGCTCCTCGTCCTCGAACGGCTCGGTGACGGGCTGCCCTTTCGCGTCGGCCAGGATCAGCTCGATCTTTTTCTCCACCTCTTCGAGCCGTTGATGGCAGAAGCGCGACAGGCGAATGCCCTCTTCGAAAAGCTGCAGCGACTCGTCGAGCGGCAGTTCCTCGCCTTCCAGTCGCTGCACGATCTTCTCGAGGTTCTGGAAGGCTTTCTCGAACTCGTTGGGGCGGCGGGTCGCCATGGGGCGGGGTTATACCTTACGACTCGATTTCCGGCCACAAACTCTCCACGCCGAGAGTTCGCGAGTCCACGGTCGCGTTCAACCGTCCCTTCTTCAGCTGCACTTCGATGTGCTCGCCGACGTGGACCTGATTCGAGTCGAGGATCGGACGGCGGCCGCGGCGGGTGCGTGAGAAAGCGATGGCGTACCCGCGCGACAGCACGGACAGCGGCGACACGGCCTGCAGCGTGGCCACGGTCGAGCGCAATCGCTGGCGGTCGCGCTCGATGCGCGCGGGGTAGCGCGCCAGCGGCTCCTCGCAGCGCGCCAGTCTTCGGCGCAGCGATTTCGCGCGGGCGTCGAGCAGGCGGAAGAGCGACATCCGTCTGCGCTCCAGCCGTTCGCGCATCACGCGCACGCGGCGCACGGCGATGCCCAATCGATCGGACGACGCGAGATGGCGCAGCTCGTGACGGTAGTTGCGCACGCGCGCTTCGACCACGTGCCGCACGCGCCGGACCATGTGATCGACCTGCGTGCAGATCTCGCTCTTCGCGCGAATGACGATCTCCGCGGCCGCGGAGGGCGTCGGCGCGCGCAGGTCCGCAACGAAGTCGCAGATCGTGAAGTCGGTCTCGTGTCCCACGCCGGAGATCGTGGGGATCTCGCACGCGGCCACCGCGCGCGCGACCACCTCCTCGTTGAACGCCCACAGGTCTTCGAGCGACCCTCCGCCGCGGACGATCAGCACGACGTCGTGCAGCTTCCAGCGCGACAGATGTTTGATGGCCGTGGCGATCTCGCGCGCCGCGGCCGCGCCCTGCACCCGCACGGGATAGATCTGCAGCGACAGATTCTCGAAACGGCGGCCGAGGACGTGGAGGATGTCGCGAATCGCCGCGCCGGTGGGGGACGTCACCACGGCGATGCGCTGCGGCAGCATGGGGATGGGCTTCTTGCGATCGGCGTCGAAGAGTCCCTCTTCCGCGAGTTGCTTCTTCAGCTGTTCGAAGGCGAGCTGCAGTGCGCCGAGGCCGGCCGGCTCCGCGGCGACGGCGTTGAGTTGGAACTCACCCTTTTGCTCATAGATCATGAGCCGGCCGCGCACGATCAACTGCAGGCCGTTCTCGATGCGGAAGCGCAGGAACCGCGCGTGCGTGGCGAAGAACACGATGCGGATCTGCGCGCGCGCGTCCTTGAGCGTGAAGTACATGTGCCCCGCCGCGGAGCGCACGAAGTTCGTGATCTCGCCTTCCACCGAGACGTCGTTGTAGCGATACAGGTCGAGGTTGATCTGCCTGATCAACTCGGAGACGGAGTAGGTGCGCGGCTCGCCCATGGCGCTGCGAATCATGCCATGCGGCCGAGCCCGGCAGACTTCAAATAACAGGCATCCGACTTGCCTTGCATGGAAGCGGCGGCCATCGTGCGGTGGCCCGGAAGAGTCGATCAACAGAGCTCAAAGGAGTTTGATCATCATGATGAACAAAATGATCCGTTCCACGGTGGCCGCGGCTGGATTCGCGGCTCTCATCCTCAGCGGCGCATGCGCGTCGAACAAAGGCCTCGGCGACAACACGGACACGAGCGATCAGGTGGCGCAGGTGCGCCCCGAGCAGACCGGCGACGCCGCAACGGTGGCCCCGGCTCCGGGACCCGCCAAAGTGGACAGTGACGGCAACGTCTACGCGTCCAGCTCCGCTCCCGGCAGCGGCAACGCCTCCGGCGTGGGCACGAACACCAACGTCAACATCGTTCCCGAGCGCAGCACCGTTGCGGTCAACGACAACTCGATGACCAGCACCACCACCCTCGCGGATACGAGCGTGACGACGACCAACACCACGACGGTGGATACCGTCGACCACACGGCCGACATCGCGGTCGTCACCACTCCGGCCCCGACGGTCACGACCACCACCCGCACCGAGACCACCACCGTCCCGATGACGTCTTCGGTGGAGTCGACGAACACGACGACCGAAACGACGGAAGACACGCCGGCTCCGACGCGCACCCGCATGCGCAAGGACTAGAGCGTCAGCGAGAGTTGTAGCGTTTGCGCGACGGCGGGCTTTGGCCCGCCGTTGTTCGTTTTGCGCGGGAACGAGTGATGAGTGATGAGAGATGAGCGATGAGCGTCCTCGCGAGAGCGACGTTCATCGCTCATCGTTCATCGCTCATCGTTCATCGCTCATCGCTCATCGTTCATCGCTCATCGTTCATCGCTCATCGTTCATCGTTCATCTCTCATCGCTCGCCTCAATCGTCCGTCAACGGACCTTGCGCGCGCCCCTCGATGAACTGCTCCACGATCGGGTTCCTGCAGGCCTGGAACTGTTCCGGCGTGCCCTGCGCGATGATGTGGCCTT
>DATLBM010000625.1:0-6045 GCA_035526885.1 Thermoanaerobaculia bacterium
TCCTTCCGGTAGACGATCGACACCGGCACCTGCGCGCCGTCCGGCGCGGGGACGAAGAAGCGCTCGACCTTGTATTTGGCCGGATCGTAGCCGCCCAGCACCTCGTTGCGCTTGAGGAGCGTCTGCTTGCGCGAGTCGAGATCGTAGTCGTAGACCGAGGGCGGGGTGATGAAGGACTGGTAGGTGTAGCGGTAGACGTTCGTGTCGAATTCGACGTTCGAGCTGGGCGAGACGGCGTACGCGGTCTCGGGGAACGTGATGCGATGCGCCCTGGCCGGCGTCTCGCGCAGGTCGTAGATCTCGAGCTGCGACAGCCCGCCTTCGCGCAGCCGCACGACCATGTGGTTCCTGAACAGGTCGATGGACTCGATGCGCACCGGCTTGCGGTAAGGCACGAGCTCTTTCCAGTTCGACTGCGCGTAGTTCGTGATCGGCGCGGTCACGACGCGGTAGTTGATGCCCGCGTCGTTGGTGTGAAAGTAAAAGAGATCGCCGCGATGATCGGGGTAGTACTTGTGATCGGTCTTGCGCGGGATCATCACGTGCGGCGCGGTGGCGGGCTTCGCCGCGGGGATCAGTTGCGCTTCGCTGGTGGTCTTCGAATCGGAGAGGAGAAAGATGTATTCGCCGCTGCGCGAGCGGTCGAGGTAGACGTCGAACAGCTCATCCTTCTCTTCGTAAATCTGCGCGGGCTTGCCGCCGAGGACCATGCGATAGACGAGGTTGGAGCGCTTGGCGTCGTTCTCGGTCGAGTAGAAGAGCGTCTTGTTGTCCCTGGCCCACTCCAGCGAGGTGACGCGCTCGGCGAGGTTCTCCGAGGTCTTGCCGGTGCGGAGATCCTTCACGTAGAGCTTGTACTGGCGGTAGCCATTGTCGTCGGTCGTGTACGCGAGAAGGTTGGCGTCGTCGCTCACCGCCGTCGAGCCGAGGCTCATGAACTTCTTGCCCTCGCCGAGCTGGTTGATGTCGAGGAGGATCTCCTCGGCTCCGTCCACGCTGCCCTTCCTGCGCGCGAAGATCGGGTACTGTTTTCCCTCGACGGTGCGCGTGTAATAGAAGTAGCGGCCCTTGCGGTACGGAACGTTGATGTCGGTCTGCTTGATGCGTCCGAGCATCTCGTCGTAGAGCTTTTTCGCGAGCGGTGCCTGCGCGGCCGTCATCGCGTCGGCATACGCGTTCTCGGCCTCGAGGTAGGAGATGGTGTCGGCGGATTTCTTGTCGCGCAGCCAGCCGTAATCGTCGACGCGCGTGTCGCCATGCAGCACGAATTCTTTCGGGACCTTCCTGGCCACGGGCGGCGCGGGCACTTCGGCAAACGTGGAGAGAGCGGCAACAGTCATCGCGAGGAACGTGAAGAGACCTTTCTTCACCAGCAGATACCTCCGAGTGGATTTACGGTCGCCGAGGGAAAGGGTTGGGCGCGCGCGGAGATTCCCAGGGGGACGGGCTGAAGCCCGTCCTACGTTCGGCACGATTCACAGAATCAGATGCAGATCCCCGAACTCGTGCCACAGGTACTTCTCCGCGAGGGCCGCGTCATACGCGCTGCGCACGTGCGCGGGGCCGGCCAGCGCCTCCAGCATCGCCAGGTGCGTGGCTTTCGGCTCGTGCAATCCGGTGAGCAGGGCGTCGACGACGCGCAGGCCGCGATCGGGCGTGATCACGAGGTCCGTCCAGCCGCGCGATGCGATCACGCGTCCCGAGCGGTCGACGCTCGACTCGAGCGCGCGCACCACCGTCGTCCCCACCGCCACCACCCGCCCGCCCCGCGACTTCGCCCGGCGCACTTCCTCCGCCGTCCGCACCGGCACCTCGTACGACTCGTCGTAAGGCCGCTCGTGCGATTCCAGGCTGGCCACGCCCGCGTGCAGCACCAGCTTCGCCAGACGCACGCCGCGGCGGCGCAGGCACACCAGCATCTGCCGCGTGAACGCGCGGCCGGCGGAGGGCATCTCCGCCGATCCCGGCTCGTCCGCGTACACGGTCTGGTACGCGTCGAGCGGAAAGCGGCGATCGATGTACGAGTACGCGATGGGGCGTCCGTAGCGAAGCAGATACGTGCGCAGATCCGCAACGCCGTCCAGCCGCGCGATCCACAGGCGCTGCGAGTCGCGGTACGGCGCGAGCAGCGTGAGCGTCGCGCCGCCGGGCAACGGTTCCAGCGTGCCGCGCGGCTCCACGATGACCAGTCCTCCCGGCAACTGCGTGGAGAAGTGCAGATTCCCGATGGCCGCGGGCAGCGTCGCGGTCGTGTTCAGCACCACCAGATCGCCGGCGCGCAGAAACTTCGGAAAATCGCGAAAGTGCGCATGCACGATCGAGTCGTCGTCGCGGCGCGTGACCATCAGACGCACGTCGTCGCGTCCCTGGCCGCGCACTTCGGCGGGCTCGCGCGCCTCCAGCTCGCGCGGCAGGACGAAGTCCAGCGAGGTCATGCCGCCTCCTCGATCACGTCGATGATGCGCGGCGCCACGGACTCCGGCAGCGGCAGATGCGAGACGTCGCCCCCGTCGATCGCGTCCCGATGCATCTGCGTGCGCATCTCGCCGGGATCGACGATGTGCACGCGCACGCCGCTCCCTTCGAGCTCCACGGCCAGCGTGCGCGACATGTGCTCCAGCGCGGCCTTGCTCGCGCCGTAGCCGCCCCAGCCCGGGTACGCGTTCACCGCCGCATCGGAGGAGATGTTGACGATGACGCCTTCGCCGCGGGCGCGCATCTGCGGCAGCACGAGCTGCGTGAGATGCAGCGGCGCGACGGCGTTCACCTTGAACACGTGCAGCAGCGCGTCCCACGGATAGTCGGCCAGTCGCGGCATGGGCAGCGGTCCGAGCTCGGAGGCGTTGTTCACGAGCACATCCACGCGCCCCGCACGCTCCACCAGTTCCTCGGCGATCTCCGAAACGTCGCCGGGCACGGCGAGCGCGCCGAGCTCCCACGCGATCTCCTGCAGCGGCTCGGCACGGCGGGCATTGAGAACGAGACGGTAGCCGCGCGAGTACAGCAGGCGCGCGATGGCGCGTCCCAGTCCCTGCGAGGCTCCGGTGATCAGTGCAGTCTTCATGAGACTAAGATGCGCCTGCAGCACAGCACTCCGCCTCGTACGAAAGGACAGGTCATGAAACGCCTTTTCTTCGCGCTGCTGTTCGCACTGCCCGCGCTCGCCGGCACGCTCACCAGGCTGGACATGAGCGAGATCGACGACGACTCGATCGAGATCACGTCGCCCGTGTGGGACGGATCGCAGTCCGGGCTCGTGCTCGTCAACCGCTTCGAGTCGTCGTTCGACCGCACGGTCGCGCATCGCGTGGCCGGCGGCTTCCGCAACGCCGGCATCAAGGACCAGATCCTCGGCCCGCAGGTCGATCTCGGCGAGATCCTGGCCGACACCATGCGCTCCGAAGGGCGCAAGCTCGGCCTGCGCATGATGGCGCCGCAGGAGGCCGTCGCGCCGGAGTGGGTCATCGGCGGCACGATCCGCCAGGCGCTCGTCGAGATCCAGCACGTCGGCTACGGCTCGCTGCTTTTCTACTCGACGCTCGACGTCGACGTCACGCTCACGAAAAAAGGCGCGCAGCCGGTCACGAAGCGCATTCGTCCCGGACGCTTCTTCGTCATGTTCAACGGCGGGATGGGCACGGGGGACGAGGCCCAGATGGCGCTGGAGAAAATCATCCTCGTCGGCGCGCAGGAGATCCTGGCGCGTCTCAACCGCGAGCACATTCACGCGTCCGCGCTCGTGCCGATGCAAGGGAAGCTCGCGGCCTTGAAGAACATCGGCGAGCACGAGGGCGATCTGCATGCGATCGGACTCTCCGGCGTACGCGGCGGCGCCGCGGCGATCGCGACGATGATCGAGAAAGAGCAGGACGAAAACGCGCGCACCTCCCTGGTCTACGCGCTCACCGACCTCGGCGCCGCTCCGCACGCGCCGATGCTGATGCGGCGTTATGCGTCCGAGGATGCGGATGTGCGGTATGCGACGCTCCTGGCGCTGGACAGCGTGGGCAGTGCAGAAGCGATGGCGTTCATTCGGGAGAACGGACCGAAGGACAAGAACACGGCCGTGCGGCGGCTGGCGGAGCGTCTCAGCGCGAGATGAGTCCGCGCTGATGCGCGATGGTCACGGCCTGCGCGCGGTTGTCGGCGCCGAGCTTGTTGAAGATCGACGTCACGTGAAACTTCACGGTGCGCTCGGTGACGCGCAGCGCGCCGGCGATCTCCTTGTTCGAGCTCCCGCCGGCGAGCAGGCGCAGCACGTCGCGCTCGCGCGGCGAGAGTCGAGGCGCGTGCGCCAGCGCGGCCGCGCGCGAGGCGATGCGCCGGTCGAGATATCGATCGCCGTTCGCCACCGCCCGAATGGCGCGCGCGATCTCTTCCAGCGCCGCGCCTTTGAGCAGGTAGCCCCGCGCGCCGGCGCGCAGCACGGCGTCGATCTGCTCGTCGCTCGCGTACGCGGTCAGGACCAGAACCGGCTTGTCGATCCCGGCGATGGCGTCGACGCCGCTCATGCCCGGCAATTCGAGATCGAGCAGCACGACGTCCGCATCGACGCGCGATCGCAGCAGCTCTTCGGCGGATGCGAACGACGCCGCGATGGTGAACTCGCGCGCCAGCGCGGCGGTCAGTCCCTCGCGCACGACGGGATGGTCGTCGACGACGACGATGCGAGTCTCCGAGTCTCCGAGTCGTCGAGTCGTCAAGGAAAACCCCTCGGCGACTTGACGGCCCGACGGCTCGACGACTCCATCGGCACACGCACCACGATCTTCGTCCCCGGCCGCGAGCTGATCGTCAGCGTCCCGCCCGCGAGCCGCGCGCGCTCGCGCATGCCGCGAATGCCATGGCGATCTTCGGACACGCGTCGCACGTCGAAGCCCACGCCGTCGTCTTCGACGATCAGCGTCGCCGCGCGCGGCGTGCATTGCAGCGACACCTTGACCTGCTTCGCCTTCGCGTGCGCGCCGACGTTCGCCAGCGCCTGCTGCGCGATGCGATAGAGCTCCGCCTCCACGCTCAGCGGCAGCTCACACTGCGCCGTCTCCAGCGACACGCGAATGCCCGACTGCGACGTGAACTCACGAACGAGATTCGCCAGCGCCTGCGCCAGCGGCTTGCCCGCCAGCGGACCTTCCCGCAGATTCATCACCGAGCGGCGCGCTTCATCGAGCGTCGCGCGCGTGACGCGCAGTGCGGCGTCGCTCTGTCCCGCCTCGATCTGCAGCGCGATGGCGGTCAGGCTCTGCGCGATCGTGTCGTGAATCTCCCGCGCCAGGCGCGTGCGCTCGTCGGCGCGCGCATGCGCCGCGCTCTCCTCCGCCAGCCGCGCGCGCTCGATGGCCACGCCGAGCTGAAAGCCGATCGTCGACAAGAGGCGCAGCTCGCGCGCGGAGAGACGGCGCATCTCCGGCGCCGTGATGTTGAGGATGCCCAGGCGCTTGCCCTGAAACGTCAGCGGCACGGACGCGTGATGGGCGATGTTGCGCGTGAGATCGTGGCGCTGCTCGTTCACCGCGGGACGCAGCCGGCTGCAGCTCATCACGTCGATGTTGCCCGGCTCCAGCGAGCCCGCGCGGAACTGTTCGATGCACCAGCACCAGCCGCCGGTCATGCGCACCGGCTCCTGCAGGTACGGCGGGAGATTGCGCGCGGCGGCGCTGTAGATGTGGCCCGTCTCCGCGTCGACGAGCCACACCCACCCCGTGTCCAGCTTCAGCTCGCGCGCGATGACGTCGAGCGTCCGCTCCAGCGCCTCCCGCACCGTGGCCGCGCTGTTCAGCGCCTCGGCGATGGAGGCGACGATCTCGAGGTCTCTACGCATCGAAGTGTCATCCTGAGCCGCCGGAGCGAAGCGGAGGACGGTGCTCCGTGGCACGGTGGAAGGTCCTTCGACTCCGCTGCGCTCCGCTCAGGATGACACAGCTCGGCTCGTGTCATCTGCAGTGTCATCCCGAGCCGCGTAGACGGTCGAGGGACCTTCCTCCGTGGCACGCGGGAAGGTCCTTCGACTCCGCTGCGCTCCGCTCAGGATGACACAGCTCGGCT
>DATLBM010000626.1:0-8502 GCA_035526885.1 Thermoanaerobaculia bacterium
CCGGCGTTGCGGACGGACTCCTCGACGGACACGTGATAGGAGAGGTAGGGCATGTCGCCGACGATGAGGGAGGTCTTCGCGCCGCGCACGACCGCGCGCGTGTGGTGGAGCATGTCCTCGACGGTGACGCTGAGCGTGTCGGGATAGCCGAGGACGACCATGCCCAGCGAGTCGCCGACGAGGATGATGTCGGCGCCGGCGGCATCCGCGATCTTCGCGGAGGGGTAGTCGTAGGCCGTGAGCATGCCGATGCGGGCGTTGCCCTTCATCGCGCGGATGGCCGGGGCGGTGACTTTCTTGCGGTCGCTCATTTGCTCCTCCATGGGCGCGGGAGGAGCGGTGCGAGCGATGAGCGATGAGCGATGAACGATGAACGCCTTCCGGCTCATCGCTCATCGCTCATCGTTCATCGTTCTACGCGTTCGTCCCGGTCCGTCTACTCAGGATCCAAGCGGTACGTAGTACTGAGTTCCCTTTTGAGCATTGCGAACCTGTTCGACCAGTTGTTCGAAATGCTCGGGCGTATTCACGAAATCGATCTCCGTCGAGTTCACGACCAGCAGTGGCGTCTCGTCGTACCGGTAAAAGTAGTGAGAGTACGCCTCGCTGAGCTCCTGTAAATACGACGGGGAGATCGCTTTCTCGTAAGCCCGCCCACGCTTTTTGATGCGCTTGAGCAGTGTATCAAGGTTCGCCTGGAGGTAGATGACCAGGTCCGGCTTGGGCACCTGCTCGTACAGCAGGTCGTACAGCCGGTTGTAGATCATCAGCTCCGAATCGTCGAGCGTGAGGTATGCAAAGATCTTGCTGCGCGGAAAACTGTAGTCCGTGAGGATGAGCTCCGTGAACAGATCGCGCTGCCCGAACTGCCGCATCTGATCGAAGCGCGTGAGCAGGAAAAACAGCTCCGTGCGGAAGGCCGCGCCGCGCTTGTCCTTGTAGAAGTCGTCGAGGAACGGGTTGTCCGCATCCTCGAGCACCTTCGTCCCGCGGAACCGCTTCGCCAGCAGCGAAGTCAATGAGGTTTTGCCGACCCCGATCGGACCTTCGATCGCGATGTGTCGCCACGGGAGGGTGGACATGCGGGCGCAAGGATAAACGAGAAGGCAGTGATGAGCGATGAACGATGAGCGATGAACGATGAGCGATGAGCGATGAACCGGGCCGGGCGGGGCTCATCGCTCATCGTTCATCGTTCATCGTTCGTGATAGAACGCCCCCGATGTTATCGATCGAAGACTATCGTCTACCCAACGGTCTCCGCGTCGTCCTCAACGAGGACCACTCCGCGCCTCTGGTGGCCGTGAACCTCTGGTATCACGTCGGCTCCAAGAACGAGCGCGTGGGGCGCACCGGGTTCGCGCACCTCTTCGAGCACATGCTCTTCTCCGGCTCCGAGAACGTCGGCAACAACGAGCATTTCCGCTACGTGCAGTCCGTGGGCGGGGTGCTGAACGGAACGACATTCTTTGATCGCACCAATTACTTTGAAACTTTACCGTCCAACTATCTCGCCCTCGGTTTATGGCTGGAGTCCGACCGCATGGGCTTCTTCCTCCCCGCCCTCACACAGGAGAAGCTCGACATCCAGCGCGAGGTGGTGAAGGAAGAGCGCCGCCAGCGCTACGACAACGTTCCGTACGGCACCGCCTTCGAGCGCCTGCTGCGCCTGGCCTATCAGCCGGACTATCCGTACCACTGGGCCACCATCGGCTCGATGGAGGACCTGCAGGCCGCGTCGCTGGACGACATCCGCGAGTTCTTCGCCACCTGGTACCGCCCCGACAACGCCACGCTCACGATCATCGGCGACTTCGTTCCCGACGAAGCGAAGCGCCTCGTCGACCAGTACTTCGGCGACATCCCCGCCGGCGGCGCATTCCCGCACTTCGACGCGGAGCGCAGACCGTTCGGCCACGAGATCCGCGAGACCTTCCCCGACAAAGTGCAGCTCCCGCGCATCTACCGCCTCTATCACCTGCCGAAGATGGGCGATCCCGACTGGGTGGCCGCGGACCTTCTCACCACGGTCCTCGCCTCGGACAAAGCCAGCCGTCTCGATCGCGTGCTCGTGCACGAGCGGCAGATCGCGCAGGACGTGGCCACGTACGTCCTGCCCACCGAGTCGACGGGCATGCTGATGCTGCAGGCCACCGCGCGCGAGGGCGTGCAGATCGAGGAGATCGAGTCCGCCATCGACGAGGAAGTGTCGAAGATCGCGCTGAGCGGAATCACCGAGGAAGAGCTGACGCGTGCGAAGAACCGCGCGGAGATCGAGTTCGCGCATCAGCTGGAGACGTTCGACGCGCGCGCGGACCTCATCGGCATGTTCTCCACGTACTTCGGCGATCCGTCGATGATCCACCGCTGGCTCGATCCGTATCGCGCCGCGACGCCGGAGGACCTCGCGCACGCCGCGCGCAAGTACCTGATCCCCGAGAATCGCGTCACCAGCCTCTTCGTGCCGGAACGGAGCGCCGCATGAGCAGTTTCGATCGCAAGACCGCGCCGCCGCCGGCTGAGCCGCGCCCGTATCACTTCCCGAACATCACCCGCGCGACGCTGCCCAACGGGCTGCGCGTGCTCGTGGCGGAGAATCACAACGCGCCGCTCGTCTCGATGCGTGCGCTCGTGCGCTCCGGCGCGGATCACGACACCGCACACACTGCCGGCCTGGCGTCCATCACCGCGGATCTGCTCGACGAAGGCGCCGGCTCGCGCGACGCCATCGCGCTGGCCGAGGATGTGGGAACGCTCGGCGGCGCGCTGGTGACGGGCGCGGACTGGGATGCGTCGTACATCGCGCTGGACGTGCTCGAACGCACCTCGGAAGACGCACTGGCGATCTTCGGCGACATCGCGGTGCGGCCGATGCTGCCCGAGGATGGACTGGAGCGCGTGCGGGCCGAGCGGCTGAACGAGATTCTGCAGCAGCGCAACGAGCCCGGCGCCATCGCCGCGAAACGCTTCTCCAATCTGCTCTACGGCAGCGGCGCGTACGGCAATTCCGTGATCGGCAACGCGGAAACCGTATCGAACATCAGCATCGAAGACGTGCGCCGCTTCTACGCGCAGCACTACATTCCGAACAACAGCGCCGTCGTCATCGCCGGCGACATCGCGCCCGCGCGCGCCATCGAGCTCGTCACGCGCGCCCTCGGCGAATGGGAACGTGGAGCCGAGCCGCCGCGTCCTACTCCTGTGCCGAAAGCCATCGAGGCCAGTCGCATCTACGTCGTCGACCGCCCGCAAGCCGTGCAGTCCGAGATCCGCGTCGGCCACCTCGGCGTCTCGCGTGACTGCGCGGACTACTTCCCGCTCTCCGTGATGAACTCCATCCTCGGCGGCATCTTCAACTCGCGCCTCAACCTGAATCTCCGCGAGCGTCACGGCTACACCTACGGCGTGCGCTCGCAGTTCGCGTTCCGCCGCAACGCCGGCCCGTTCGTCGTGGCCGCGCCGGTGCGCAACGAGGTGACACGGGAGTCGGTGACGGAGATGCTCGGCGAGCTGCGGCGCATTCGCGAAGGCGACATCGAAGACCGCGAGCTCGACGAGACGAAGAGCTACCTGATCGGCGTGTTCCCGGCGAGCGTACAGACGGCGTCCGACGTCGCGTCGCGCCTCGTAGACATGGAGCTGTACGGCTTGAGCGAGGACTACTTCGACCGCTATCGCGAGAACATCGCCGCGGTGACGAAGGAGGACGTGGAGCGCGTGGCTCACAAGTATCTCGATCCCGACCGCGTGCTGATCGTCGTGGTCGGCAACGCCTCGGAAATCCGCGAGCCCCTCGGCGGCCTCGGTATGCCGGTGCACGAGATGGACATCGACGGGAACCTGCTGGCGGTGGGGTAGCGCGCGTGAACGGCGAGCAGCGCGCCCGGCGCACGATGGCTATCTCCGCCATCGTTTTCGCGGTGAGCGGTGCGCTGCTCATGCTCTACGCGACCGCGCCGGGTGGCGACGAGGCCGGTGCGGGGTTGGGCGGATTCCTCTGTCTCATCGCGGCGGGATTGTCGTGGCTCCTCGCGCATCGCAACGGTATCCGCGTGCTGATGCTGGCGCTGTTGGCGACGTTTCCTGCCCTTGTATTTGCGCTGTTCGGAACCCACGTGCTCGATCCGTGGGAAAAGACTCGCGGCGAAGCGACGGTGATCGGCACCATCACGGCGATTTCGGGCGCGATCACGGCGGCGGTGTGGCTTTGGATCGCCGTTCAGATCGTCCGCGCCGTCATCCGTCTGCTCACGGGACCGAAGGCGGACGCCCCGCCGCCACCACTCCCGCCGCCGTGACGGCCTGCAGCAGCAGTAGCAGCATCGACACCCCGTGCAGCGCGCCGAATTTCCTGCGCACCGGATCGCTGCGGTCGAGCTCCGAGATCGACACGCGCGACGTCGCGCGGATGTTGCGGATCTTCAGATCGACGAAGGCCTGTGCCGCCGCGAGCACCAGTCCCGCAAAGATCACGATGAGCACCCAGCGCCGCGCCTGCCTCAGCTCCAGCCCGAGCAGCAGCAGCGGCGCGGCGATGGCGATGTAGTGCCAGCGCGCGAGCATCGCACCGACGACATCCGCTGCCGTCGTCGGATTCGGCGACGAGCGGAACGCGGCCGATGCGGCCAGCATCAGAAAGAACGCGCTGCCGAGCCAGAGTGCGGCGATCAGTCGTTGAACAGCGTCCGTATGGCCTCCCCGTACGGCGGCCGCAGCACGCCGCGGTCGGTGATGATCGCGGTGATCAATCGCGCCGGCGTCACGTCGAACGCGGGATGGCGCACGTTGATCCCTTCCGGCGCCACGCGCGCGCCGTTCATCTCCGTCACTTCCTCCGCGCTGCGCTCCTCGATGGGGATGTGCGCACCGTCGGGCGTCCTGGGATCGATGGTCGACATCGGCGCCGCGATGTAGAAAGGCACGCCGTGCGCTTGCGCGAGCACGGCCACCGTGTACGTGCCGATCTTGTTCGCCGTGTCGCCGTTCGCGGCGATGCGGTCCGCGCCGACGATCACCGCGTCGAACGCGCCCTGCTGAAAAAAGTGGCCGGACATGTTGTCGGTGATGAGTGTGACGTCGATGTTGTCGTGCTGCAGCTCCCACGCGGTGAGGCGCGCGCCCTGGAGATACGGACGCGTTTCGTCGGCGAACACGGCCACGCGCTTGCCGCTTTCGATGGCCGCGCGGATGACGCCGAGGGCGGTGCCGTAGCCGGCGGTGGCGAGCGCGCCGGCGTTGCAGTGCGTGAGCACGGTGGAGTGCTCGCCGAGGAGCTCGGCGCCGTGGCGGCCCAGGCGCTTGTTCGCTTCGACGTCTTCGGTGTGAATGCGCTCCGCTTCCCTTGCGTCGCCATTCGCGCGGAGCATGCGATCGACGGCCCAGGCGAGATTCACGGCCGTCGGTCGCGCCGCTTTCAATTCGGTCGCGGCGGACTGGAGGTCATCGGCCATGGCCATGCCGTACGCGGCGGCGACGCCGATGGCGGGCGCGCCGCGCACGACCATCGTACGAATGGCCGCGGCTACTTCGGACGGCGTGCGGCACTCGATCCACTTCTCCTCGCGCGGCAGCAGGCGCTGGTCGAGGAGCGACAGGGTGTGCCCGTCCCATTGCAGAGGTGTGACGTGCACGGACTTCGCAGTCGGATTCACCTCGATATACTACCGCCCCTCAGTTGGAGGCCTTTTTCCATGGTGAAAGTGGGAGTGAACGGATTCGGGCGCATCGGCCGTAACGTCGTGCGCGCGGCTCTGGAAAAGAAGTACGACATCGAGTTCGTTGCGGTCAACGACCTCACCGGCGCCGCGACGCTGGCCTATCTCCTCAAATACGACTCGGTCCACAGGACCATCAGCAACGACGTCAAGAGCACCGACAACGCCATCACCATCGACGGAAAGGAACTGCGTGTCTTCTCCAATCCCGATCCCGCCGACATTCCGTGGGATCAGCTCGGCGTGGAGATCGTGGTCGAGTCGTCGGGGCGCTTCACCTCGAAAGACAAAGCGTCGCGGCATCTGAAGAAGAGCGTCGAGACGGTGGTCATCTCGGCACCGTCGAAGGACGCCGACGCCACGTTCTGCATGGGCGTGAACGAGGATGAGTACGATCCCGCGAAGCACCGGATCATCTCCAACGCGTCGTGCACGACGAACTGCCTGGCGCCCGTCGCCAAGGTGCTGCACCAGCGCTTCGGCATCACCATGGGCATCATGACCACCATTCATTCGTACACGAACGATCAGGAGATCCTCGATCTCCCGCACAAGGACCTGCGCCGCGGACGCGCGGCCGCGCTGTCGATGATTCCCACCAGCACCGGCGCCGCGCAGGCCGTGGGCCTGGTGCTGCCCGAGCTCAAAGGGAAGTTCGACGGCATCTCCGTGCGCGTGCCGACGCCGAACGTCTCGCTGGTCGACCTCACGTTTCACACCGAGAAATCGACCAGCGTGGATGAGATCAATGACGCGTTGCGCGAGGCGGCGAACGGCGAGCTGAAAGGCATCCTGGCCTACTCTGACGAGCAGCTCGTGTCGGTGGACTTCAATCACAACGCCCACTCATCGATCGTCGACACCACCTTCACGCGCTCGGTCAATCCGCAGATGCACAAGATCCTGGCGTGGTACGACAACGAGTGGGGCTATTCGAACCGCATCCTCGATCTGATCGCGCACGTGGCCAACGTGAAAAAGGGAGCATTGACCGCGAAGTGATTTCCATCCGCCCAGTCGAAGATCTCGAGCTCACCAGCGGCGCGCGCGTGTTCTACCGCGTCGACTACAACGTGCCGCTCGAAGGCACGCGCATCACCGACGCCACGCGTATCGAGGAGACGCTGCAGACGCTGCAGTACCTGCGCGGACGCGGTGCCGCCATCGTCATCGCCTCCCACCTCGGCCGTCCCAAAGGCACGCGCAACGAAAAGTATTCACTGAAACCCGTGCGCGAGAAGCTCGCCGAGCTCCTCGGCACCGAAGTGCAGTGGGCCGATGACTGCATCGGCGACGACGCCGAGGCGAAAGCGAAAGCGTTGGGCGCGGGCGGCGTGCTGCTGCTCGAGAACCTCCGCTTCCACGACGGCGAGGAGAAGAACAATCCCGCCTTCGCCGAGCAATTGAAGAAGCTCGCCGACTTTTACGTGAACGATGCCTTCGGCGCATCGCATCGCGCACACGCATCCATCGATGCGCTGCCGCGCGCGTTCCCGAAGGATCACATCGCCGGCGGATTCCTGCTCGCGAGAGAGCTCGAGTTCCTGCAGAAAGTGACCAACATCGAGGAGCGTCCGTTCGTGGCGCTGATGGGCGGCGCGAAGATCGCCGGCAAGATCGAGCCGCTGGAGGCGCTGATCAAAGTGGCGGACAAAGTGCTCATCGGCGGCGGCATGGCCAACACGTTCCTGGCCGCGCGCGGCGTGCCCATGGGAGGCTCGCTCGTCGACAAGGACTCCATCGAAGTGGCGCAGCGGATCATGGAGAGCGACTCGCGCGCGGAGATCATCGTGCCCGTCGATCTCGTCGTCGCCGACTCGCTGGACAACCCCACCGAGATCGACTGGGACGCCGACGTCGAAGACGGCTACACCGACGCGGAGAAGGCGTTCGACATCGGACCGAAAACAGTCGCCACATACGAGGCGGAGTTGCGTGACGCGAAGCTCATCTTCTGGAACGGGCCCATGGGCGTGTTCGAGAAGGAGGAGTTCGCGAAAGGCACGATGGCCATGGCTCGCGCGGTGGCCAATGCAGACGCGGTGACGGTCGTCGGCGGAGGCGAGTCGGTCGAAGCGGTGAAGGCCTCCGGATTCGCGGACAAGATCACGCACATCTCGACGGGCGGCGGCGCGAGTCTCGAGTTCATCTCCGGTGCGGCGTTGCCGGGAGTGGAAATCCTAAGGAGCGATGAACGATGAGCGATGAACGATGAGCAAAGGCCCTCAGCGGCTCATCGCTCATCGCTCATCACTCATCGCTCGAATCAAGTGGCCCAGGAAATCGAAATCAAGTTCGCCCTGAAGGACCGCAACGCGCTCGTGCGGCGTCTGCACGAGATCGGCGCGCAGCGTCTTTACGCCGAAACCTTCGAAGACAACATCGTTCTCGACAAACGCGGCGAGCTGCGCACGAAAGGCGTGCTGCTGCGGGTGCGCAAATTCGGGCGCTACGCCATCGCCACGTACAAAGGTCCGGTGGCGTTCGACGGCAATGTGAAGACGCGCGACGAAGTGCAGACCGGCGTCGAGTCCTTCGAGCTGGCCATCCAGCTCTTCGACTCCCTCGGCTACAAGCCCGTCTTCCGCTATCAGAAATATCGCGAGGTCTGGCGCGTGCGCGACGTCGAGGTCGTGCTCGACCGCACACCCATCGGCGACTACTTCGAGATCGAGGGGCAGCTCGACACGATCCGCGCTCTGGCCGAAGAGTTGGGAATGAATCCGGAGCAGGGAATCCGGCAGACGTACGCGGATCTGTATCGCCAGCACCGCCGCACGCGCGCGGA